>NZ_JBVBZF010000348.1:0-3626 GCF_057447755.1 Fusibacter sp.
GCAAGTACAGATTCAGCTTGTATACCAGCATTATTGATTGCAATAATCATGATTGCTTCTTTATCAATGGCATAGTTAAATGCTTGTCTTACAAGCTTATTATCAAATGGTGCTTTTTGAGTGTTCATACCAAAGTAATCAACTCTTGTTGAGGGTTCTTGATAAAGAGATAAGTTTGAATCAGATTGAACGCGTTCAACATCAATTGCAGGTAGATCGTCTACTATATCAACTTCTCCTGTCTCAAGTGCAATTGTTCTACTTGTGCCTTCAGGAATTACTCTAAATACAATCGTGTTCATTTGACCCATGTTGTCTTGATCATAATAGTTTTCATTTTTCTTTAGTACGATTTTGTCTCCAGAAACCCACTCGCTAAAAGTATATGGTCCTGAACCAATTGGTGTAGAGAAATCTCCGCCACCTTCTACATAAGCTTTAGGCACAATCGACGCACCAGCATGTACTAAAGTATAAAGGAATGGTGCAAAAGCAACCTTTGTTTTGATTCTCACAGTGTATGAATCTACGATTTCAACTGATTCTACTTCTGCAAGAACATGTTGAACCTTAGGTTGTGTCAATGATCTCTCTAAGCTGAACTTTACATCTTCAGATGTTAATTCTGTTCCATCACTAAATTTAACACCTTCTTTAATTTTAATTTCCCACTCAGTGTCAGATATTTGAGTGTATGATTCCGCTAAGTCAGGTACGACCTCAAAATCTGTATTGAGCTTGAACAGCCTATTAAAGAGTAGAAAAGATACTCTTTCAGATTTTGTATCATTGTGACCTTGTGGGTCAAGCGATGTAATATCTGCACTTAGTGCAATAACCAATTCATCCTTAACAACTGCAGGTTCACTGCTTGTATTATCAGCAGTTGTTTCTGCTGTATTTGATGCTGGTTCTGTTGATGGTTCTTGTGATTGACTTTGGCAGCCTGTAATCGTCCCCACTAATAAGGCCATAATCATCACAAATGCTAACATTCTTTTTAACATATTATTTCTCCTTCTCTTTTTAATCTATATTAAAGGATATCCCCCTTTAATAAACATTTTCATAGTCTTTTAAATACTAATTTCATAAATATTTATAAGCTAAAAACTTTCAATAAATTTCACAAGAATTTCCTTGAGTTGAGTCACTGATTTTAAAGAAACGTATTCAGAGTCGCCATGCCACGATTCCCCCACTGGGCCAAACTCAATCGCAGGAATGCCTAAGCCTGAGAAAAATCGAGCATCTGATGAGCCATGTTGTCCAATCCTTTTTGGTTCACTAGGTTCAAGCTTTTCCCTTGTGATATCAAAGAGTGTTTTTAGTAATGTACAGTCCTCTTTAACATATATTCCTGGTTCAATCACATGCGTTATAACTTCACCTTCAACCACCTCTTTTATTTGTCTTATAATCTCAAGTGGATTTAAATGGGGTACATAACGAATATCCAAACCCATTATTGCTTCATCAGGCACACGATTATAAATATCACCACCCTTAATAAAAGCTAAATTTAAAGAGGTCTTTTCATAAAACTCAGTGGATTCGTTTAAAATATTTAGAGATTCAATCCTTTGGTAATTTTCAAATGCTTTAATAATTGCATTCTCACCTTCCCATGGCCTACTGCCATGAGCAGAATGTCCCCTAGTTATGATATCCAACCGGATGATGCCCTTTGCACTTACTGACAAGTTTAGGTTCGTTGGTTCTGTACAAATAACAAAATCACCTATATAACCAGAGTTCACCAGATGTTTCGTACCATATAAGCCACCGATTTCCTCGTCAGATACGAGTTGTAACATCACCTTGCAATTTAATTTTGAACAATTCAGCGCTATGAACGCCTCCATCATGGCTACAACGCCACCTTTCATATCTGCAGCACCTCTGCCATACAAACGATCACCTTCAACCCTTGGTATAAACTGATGGGGTTTTCCAGAAACCACGTCCACATGACCATTGAAGACTATTGTTGTTTCACCCTCTCCAATCACAGCTACATAACTCTTGACACCAGCTTGCTCGACGATGATACCGCTAATGCCTTTTTCTAATAAGTAGTCATGGCAGTATTCAATGCACATATTTGCATTTATTGCATTTGATGTATCCATTTCTACAAGTCTTTTTAACAATTCCATTTGAGGCTCCTATTTTAAAAATCTATTAAACCATGATATTACCTTTTGATGTCGCATCAATCGGTGTAAGGGTTTCCCTGAAGTTATAAAACCATGTCCTTCATCATCATATAAATTGAGTTCACAATCAACCCCGTGATAAAGTAGCGCTTGATACATCATGACGGATTCTGTATAATGACATCTTGTATCGCTAAGGCCATGGTTAAATGATGTTGGTGTTTTTATTAAATGAGCCTGACGAATTGGTGAAGCTTCGTCATACAAGCTTGGTTCTTGCCATGGTGTGCTTGTATTACCCATATATTCTTTAACAAAATAATAACCAATATCTGATGTTAAAAATGATGTTGATAAATTACAAATGCCTCTCTCTGAAACTGCACTTTTAAACAAATCACTATGTGCAAGGATGTAATTTGTAAGATAGCCACCATAAGATCCACCGGTAATACCAAGTCTTTCTCGATCAATTGCTGGATACTTATCAAAGATCTCATTTAAAAATTTTTGTAAATCATCCCAGGCCATGTTTCCGAATGAGCCTTTTATATTTGCAAATGCATCTCCTCTTCCATCACTTCCCCTAGGATTTGAAAAAATAACAAAGTAGCCTTCATATGCCAGCAGCTGCATATCATGATTATAGGCGGCACTGTAAATTGTTTTTGGACCTCCGTGAATGAATAAAACCGCTGGATATGTTTTGTCTTTTTTATAGTCTGCTGGCTTTATGACCCAACCATCTATATCACTCGAATGATACTCACAGGGTAAGATAAGAGATTGGTCCATTTCATTTACAGATGTTATTTTTGTCAATGTCTTATCATAAAAATACAGTTCTTGAAACTGATTTTCTTTTGCGCCAATCATCAAAATACCTTTTTTTAAAACAACAAAAGCATTAATGAGGTTTAGACCAGTGTCAATTTCTCTTATTTTCAAATCTTCCTTCATACATTGTATTTTTTCAGAAAATCGCGTTACTACGATTTGATAAAAGGTTTTATCATACACCTGTGGCTTATTTTGAATCTCAAATCTATGGTCAGACATAACGCCAGGTCTTTCAACACTGTAAACATTGGAATTTTCAATACGCTTACAAATATGGTCTTCCTGATTTACAATATAAGAATAAGCATTGTCGTTTCTACTTTGTATTTTTAAATCAACACCCTTAAAAACGATCGAATTTTCTGTGAGACTGCCAAAACCCTCAATTCTAAATGGTGTATCGGTTATCTGCTTGAGTAATTGCCGATCTACATCAAATGAAAATAAATAAGAGGTCACTGGCTTAATTTTTTCTGTCTTGAAAGCCGAAAAGTTTATGCACTTATGCTTTATGTCAAATGCAACTTGATCCACATCATAGCCACAAGGTGATATCACACGACGCTCTCCATTAAACAAGTTTACTCGACAAAGAATCTTATGTGGCCCAGAACCAAAATTACTATA
>NZ_JBVBZF010000349.1:0-3611 GCF_057447755.1 Fusibacter sp.
AGAAGTTTTTATGACCACTCTCTTTCAATCGACATTGGAATTTCAATGTTATATGATGTTAATATCATAACAATCCAACTGGGTTGGAACAAATTTAGGGAGGCTGAAATGGAATTACGAAAATCTTTACCAGAAATATTTGATCAATTTGCTGAAGCGCGTAAAAATGGCTTTATTGCAGCAAAAACCTTAAAAGAACAAAACATTCCGATGATTGGTACCTTTTGTACATATATGCCCCAAGAGCTACCACTTGCCATGGGTGCTGCAGTGGTCTCTCTGTGTGCAACATCAGATGAAACCATCTCTGAAGCTGAGAAGGAATTGCCTAGAAATCTATGTCCTCTTATCAAATCAAGCTATGGGTTCGGCAAAACAGACAAATGTCCTTACTTCTACTTTTCTGATCTAGTTGTAGGCGAAACTACCTGCGACGGCAAGAAAAAAATGTATGAACACATGGGGGATTTCAAGCCTGTACATGTAATGCAACTTCCAAATACACAAGCATCAAGCGATGCTTTTACCCTCTGGAAAAATGAAATCATCAAGCTAAAAACACTTTTAGAAGAAAAATTTAACGTGGAAATTACTGATGCTCAAATTAAAGATGCCATTGCACTAAAAAATGCTGAAAGACGTGCCTTAAAACGCTTTTACAGCTTAGGCAAACTAAACCCACCTGCTATTAGCGGCACTGACATTTTGAAAGTCCTTTATGGCTCAACCTTTAAATTTGACCGCAGTGCCAATATTAAAGAAGTGGAAGCTTTAACAGACCAAATTTTAGCGGCTTATGAAAATGGCGAGAAATTAGAAGCTAAACCTAGAATTCTCATTACAGGCTGCCCTATTGGTGGCGTCACTGAAAAAGTTGTCAAGGCTATTGAAGATAACGGTGCTCAAGTCGTTTTCTTTGAAAACTGTATGGGCGCAAAAGCAATCGAAGACCTTGTTGATGAAAATGAACCTGATGTCTATGAAGCCCTTGCTAAAAAGTACCTATCAATTGGGTGTTCTTGTATGACACCGAACCCAAACCGTGTTGATCTTTTAAACAGAGCAATTGACGAGTATAAGGTAGATGGTGTTATTGATGTCATCTTGCAAGCATGCCACACATATGCTATCGAAACAATTAGTATCAAACGTTTTGTCAATGAATCTAAAACCATCCCTTACATGAGTGTTGAAACAGATTATTCTACATCAGATATCGGTCAGCTCAACACACGTATGGCTGCATTTGTGGAGATGCTCTAAAAATGGCCATTATTGGAATTGATTCAGGATCAACCACTACTAAGGGTGTTATTTATGATGGTAGACAGATTACGCACACGCTTATCATGCCCACAAGCTATAATCCTCGCCAAACCATGGAGACTTTATCACATGAACTTCATAGAATTAGCGGTGCAGAGATTCCCTACCCTGTTTTTACAACGGGATATGGCCGTGATTTATTAGCTCAAAAAGTTCAAAGCATCACTGAAATCACTTGTCATGGCGCTGGTGCTTACCACCTTAACCCTCAAACAACTACCGTACTGGATATTGGTGGACAAGACAGTAAAGTGATCAAACTCGATGCCAATGGTAATGTCATAGATTTCTTGATGAACGATAAATGTGCAGCAGGTACTGGGCGTTTTATTGAAGTCATCATGCGAACCCTCCATAAAGATTTAATCGAAATAGACGATTTCGCCTTTACACATGACCCCATTAAAATTAGCAGCATGTGTGCAGTCTTTGCAGAAAGTGAAGTCATAAGTCTCTTAGCAAAAGGCGTCGAACCAGCGGATATTGCCCTTGGAATCCTTGATTCGATTTGCGAACGATCATCGCATTTCGTCAAAAGATTAAGTCAAGAAACTCCGGTCTTCTTCAGTGGTGGATTAGCTCAGAGTAATAAGATCAAATCAAGGCTTGAACTTCATTTGGGTGTCCCTGTTTTCACGCATGACAAATCCCAGTATGTAGGTGCCATTGGCGCTGCTGTGCTCGGGTACAAAAAATTACATCGAATATAAAATCACCAAGCACTCACTTGATACTTCATCCACAAGTATCAAATGGGTGCTTTTTATGTAAAACTTCTTTTAATATTGATTTTATTGAAGCCACTAGGGTATAGTAATACTATAACTTTGCGATGGGAAGTGCTTATTATGACAGAAAAATATAAATTGAATCCTAAATGCAAAAACTGTCTCCTATTAAACTCAATTTTATCCCAAAAAAGTGAGATAGAAGAAACCCTACAATGTGCGGTAAGAATTACCAAGCTTGGCATCTGGTCTTGGGATCTCATAACGAATAAAGTTTACTTGTCCGATGAGATTTTTAGGATAACTGGACATAATAAAGAGGCATACGATGGCAATTTTGAGTATGTTTTCAACAAAATCATTCATCCACAATCTAGAGATCTGCTTCAAACTTCAATTGAAAAAGCATTTGAAAGTGGCTTAGTCCCTCAAGAGGAATACCGTGTTCTCAACGCTTCAGACATTCCCTGTTGGGTAAGATTAAACGGTGAAATCATCTATGATGAAAATGGACAAAGGATTAAGATGATTGGTACGCTACTTGATGTAACAGAGGATTATGTCATCAAATCGGATTTGACATCTGATTTGAGTTTTTTTTCAACTCTTATGGAAATACTTCCCAACCCAATTTTCTACAAGGATGCCGCAGGTTTGTATAAGTTCTGCAACTCTGCTTTTTTACAGTATATAGGACTTAAAAAAGACCAAATTATTGATAAGAGTGTCTATGACATCTCACCCAAGGAACTTGCTGATATATATTTTAAGGCTGATCACGATCTTATGGTCAAAAAGGGACAACAAGTTTATGAGTCCAAGGTAAAATATGCAGATGGCACCATCCATGATGTTATTTTCAGTAAAGCAGCTCATACTGATGATTTAGGCAATCCTGTGGGGCTTGTTGGCATTATACAGGATATTACAGAAAAAAAGATTTCCGAGCGTAAAGATAAAATATTGCAGAGTATACGTGATATATTTTGGAAAATGAATCAAAGTATTATGGACTTTGAAAATGATGAGGCTTTTTTTAGAAGAATTCTCACTGAACTCAATGTGATTTTTCACGACTTAAATCGCGCATCTGTTTTTGACCTGACATCACTTGAGGCGATCAATGTCATCACTCATTTTGATTACAAAGATTTTAAGGAAATCAATACTGATATAGAACCTCTTAAGGCTGGCGTTTTACAGTGCATGAGGGGACAACACACTAAGCCTAAGATCTGTTATGATTTTCTTAATGATACCACAACAAGTGAAGATAAAGAGAAATTGATCCTTTTTAATCACACGCCAAATGCTTTACTTATTCCAATTCAATTTAATAATGATGTCAAATGGTATCTCGCCATTGAACGTGATCAAGACCTCCCATTTGATAAGATTGACTTTTATGCAGCAGAATTTTTACAGGAAGAGCTTCCTATTTTCTATCGTATCTTCGATTTGACAAAAGCAACCTTAAAGCTCTCCCGTTTTGATAGCTTGACCAATTTGGCAAACCGTGGTTATTTTAATCTCCTTTTTGATGAGAAGTTTCAAAAT
>NZ_JBVBZF010000350.1:0-3611 GCF_057447755.1 Fusibacter sp.
AATAAAAAGTTATCGTCCACAATATAGATTTCTTTTTCCTCTATGGATTTAAGCTCTTCAATGACATCTTCAATGGTGCGCTCATAGTACCTACCACCAGTGATTTCATGGCAAAAACAAAAGGCACACTTAAAGGTGCATCCAAAGCTTGTTTTGATGAGTGCACAGGGATTGTGAAACATATAATAGTATTTATGCCTATGAGCAGCGTTAATCTTTCGATCAGGCGGATTGTAATTAAAGGTGGTTTTAATGGGCTGCTTGTCGATTTCAACTTGAATTTTAGAAATCTCTTTTCCAGTATGTAAGCCCTTTAAGAGACAATTAAAGGCGTCAATACCATTACGCCAGAGCAAGACATCCATGGCTTGGTCCCTAAAATCGTCGGGAACGACCTCCACATGCACACCCCCAACTGCCGTTATGATAGCCTGATCAAACTGCTTTACTTCCTTAGAAAACCCCTTGATCAAGTTCACATGGGTGTTGTAGCCCGTGAAGATCACCACACCTGGTGCGTAGTCTTCAAGGTGCTTTAATAAATTGCTTGTATCAAGCAACATATCTATAATGATGAGATTGTATTCCCCTTTTAAGTCTGGCGAAAGGTTTGAAACCAAGTATTCAAGCTCAAGTGGCTCGCAAATCATGACGTGCTTGAGGCCGATGGTATCCTTATGGGGTTTAGGTCTAATCAAGAGTACATTGGTCATCTTTGGGCTCCATTTCAAAAAGATAAATGCTTGGCATATACCATTTTTCTTTGATTCGAGTGGTGGATAGGTGTTTGAAGTCATCTGAGGCAAGGTCTATGAACTCAGATACCGATGGATACTTTGCACTGCCAGTGGTTACCTTTACTACCGCAAGGCAGAGAGCGTCATAGAAAGAATTTTTACTGGCAAAAGCAATTAAAAGCTTACCCCTTCCCCTTAGCATTTTACCAAACTTACTAAGGACATATTTCTGATCCCTATAATAGGGAAAGGAATGTGTACAGAGGACCAAATCCATTTCAGCCTCTGGTTCAAAGTCATGTACGTCTTCACAAAACCACTTTGTCTTTAAGCCCTGACCAGATGCGATTTCTATCATGGCAGCAGAGTAATCTAGCCCATAGCTATGGGTCGTTGTGAACTGATCTTCAATTTGCCCTATAAGCTCGCCCACACCACAGCCGATGTCAATATAGGCGGTGATTTTTTTATCGGCAAAGGAATGTGTCATTAATTCCAAAACCTTTTGTCTTGTTGGTTTTAAAGAGACTTTTTGAACCCATAGTTTTTTATATCTAGGGGCCCAAAAATTCCAAACACTTTGACTGCTCATTTTCACCTCATTGTATTTTAAAGGTTTCCCTTAATAGTTTGTAAATCATACGCCTTGCATTCTTTGAATGAAAAAACTGAAAGAAAAATAGCGATGCAAAGGCGCGTTTAAATCCAGTTGGACTCATGTGCTTTGGTTTTAAAGTCAGATGCAAAAAATCATAATGCTCACATTTATGGTCTATAATTTGACCTTCATATTGCTTATAGACATCCGTCCCTCTCAGCGGCGTGAAAATGGAAAAGGTATAATTCTCAATATCATGCGTCTTAATATAGTGCTTGAGGGCTTTAAAATCTGGTGGCCGATCGCCAATATCCATCATAAAAAGGGCTGTATAGGAAAGGTCACACTGCTTTAAGGTTTTAATCGCCCCAGTGTTGATGTCTGGTGTGTACCCCTTCTTATAACCTTCTAGGAAGTTGGCTTTTATGGACTCAAAGCCCACAATCACTTCAATAACACCTGCTACTTTTAAGGATTTCATAATCTCTGGATGCCTTGCGATGAAGTCCGCCCTAAGATAGACAATCATTTTGAAGGCTGTATTTTTAAAGGCTTCTAAAAATGCCTTTGCCTCTGTTTCGTTATGAATGAAGACATCATCCACCACCCAAAAGTATTGTGCCTGAATTTGGGTCATTTCATTTTTAAGGTCCTCAAAGGTTCGGCTGACCAAGTGTCCTTGATTGAGCTGCTTACAGAAGCAAAATTCACATTGATAGGGACAGCCATGTGACCGCTTTACCAGTGCCACTTCTTGATAAAGTAAATACCGGGTTTGTGGTTTGATCTGGTCAAAATAAGTACGGGATGGGTGTATCGGTTCAAAGGCCCTTAAGGCGATACAGTTTCCATTTGAATTGAGAGCGCTTATCCCATTATCCTGTTTGTGTCTATCATGTTTGATTCTATCTTCTTTGTGTCTATCCTGTTTGTGTCTATCCTCTTTATCTTGAGCATCTCTAGCCCTACCACTAAGTACAATCACACCTGACGGAGACTCTTTTTTCCCAAAGACAATATGCTCAATCAAAGCCTTGAAATCGTCTAGTCGATTGGACCTTACCAAGTAGTCAAAGTCACCTTCCAAGTAAAGTTCAAAGTTCACTTGTACATCCACGCCTGATCCTATGACAATGGTTTCCTTTGATTGGGCCTTGATCCTTTTGGCCTCAAGCATCATCTGGTCTCGGGCTGTGTTATAGCCATTTAGTATGATAATGTCAAGCGGTTGGCATTTCAAATGAGAATGCTTTTGAAAAAGCTCATCCACAATATGGCTTTCCAAACCGAGGTCGTCTATCACGGCCTTTAAGTATTCAAGTTCTAAGGGTTCAACCTTAATTGGATTCACCCATGTGAAGGGCGTTTTTTTTCTTACCTTCTTCAGTATAATCTTCATATTCAATCCTTAAACACATTATAGGTTATGGGATGTGGCTTGTATGACAATAAAGGCAATAATTTAGAAATGATGTATTGAAGGACTTTACTGGAATGATGGACGTATAAATACTTGGGAACAGACACGCACCCAAGTTTAAGCTTTGTCTCCTCTGCGGTTTGCCCAAATTCGATGGTCTTTACACCCTCATTAATGCCTATTTTTATAATTTCAATCAACATGTTCATATACAAATCATAGGTTTTGACGTGTTCATGCTTAAAGCCACCAAACAAAAAGATGAGTTTTTCAGCCTCTCTTACAAGCTGTATAAAACCAACCACTTCTTCCGTCTTTGTCACTCTAAATTCATAGATATCAGATGGAAATTCTCTAAAAAAATCAAGACCCAGACATTCGAGTTTGTCCTTTGAGTTTTGATAGACTTCAAGGTATAGGTCATGATGATCATGGCTAAAATCACTTTGGTCTATTTTTATTACCCTCAGTGCATTGGCTTTTACTTGTGCTTTTTTGACACGATACCTATAGTGACTTCTAAGTGCTTTCAAATAGTGGTCAAAGGTCTCAAACTTGTTATGAAATTCGTGACTGGATAGGGTATAAGCATAGGGTAGGTCAAGTCCCCTGTCTCCATTAAGGACTAGGTTTAAACCCTTTAAGCCTTGGATTAATTGGGTTACACAAGTATGATCACCCAAATACCCCTTTGAAGAAACCGAAAAGGGCTTGCCTACAATTTTAAGGGGCAGCCTTAGCGTGATGCCTTTTATAAAATTAAAAACGTCCACAGTTTGGTGGTACCTGATGACAAATGCCCTACCACTCTCAAACTGGCCTTCAAAGTATTCTTGCTTGCATGGGTTTAGGCGCT
>NZ_JBVBZF010000351.1:0-3609 GCF_057447755.1 Fusibacter sp.
AAAAACTGAGGACAACTTCAAAAAAAATGTGGATTGAAAGTGGACATAGTGGTCATGAAAACCCTAAAATCTGTGGATGAAATGTGTACTGTGTGGATACAAACTGTGGATTAAGCAATAAACTTAAGAAAGTACAATAGTTATCCACAAACAAATGATAATCGACGGTTCGATTTTAGGATAGAATGTGGACAAACTGGAAATTGTCAAAGGAGGTCAAACTTGAAAAAATTCATCAATTTCGCAATTGGATCAACTATTATTCTTCTCATAATCCTTCTATACATAAGCTTTAATATTGAAAGAAATATTAAGCTTAGGCATTGGCTCAGTGATCATTTTCAAAATACAGAGATTCAAGTGAGTGAACCCAGTGTTTACTTTTTAGGGGTAAATAATGTTTATAAGGAGACAGCAACCTTTAACTTGGAAAATCCAGATTATATTAACTTACAATGGCTAAAGGATATGGATGTAACTTATCATTATGATTTAAATGCAGAAATACTTTCTCTTATGTGGCAATCTAATTATCTAATTGTTGATAAAGATGGTAGCACGACATTAAACGGTCAAAAAATAAATTTAAGCGTCGACTATCAGTTTACAAAT
Organism: Fusibacter sp.; assembly: GCF_057447755.1. Taxonomy (NCBI): domain Bacteria; kingdom Bacillati; phylum Bacillota; class Clostridia; order Eubacteriales; family Fusibacteraceae; genus Fusibacter; species Fusibacter sp. The sequence goes on from NZ_JBVBZF010000351.1 coordinate 613, forward strand.
GGTTCAATTTATATATCGATAGATGACTTCAGTCAATTAGAGGGCTTTAGAAAACTTGGGTTTAAAAGTGTAAGGACTGAAGACAATAGTATAACAATCATCTTGAGTGATGCAGTTGACTATGGTTTTACAAGTAGTAAAGAGAAATCCTATTTATTTCAAAGTGTTTCTGAAATTAAAGAGACCTTCCTAATCAAACCTTACCCGACAATTAAAGATGTTTTCACAAGTTTGAAGATACTGGATTCAATAAGTCCAGAGGATTCATTGATTGTTTATGACGTTAACGAAGACACAGTTTTAGCCTTTAATGGTAGAACGATTGGCTACGCCTTAAAAAGTGTGATCCAACCTCAAATACAAGCTAATACATTTATATATCAAACTGAGGATTACTATGAAGATAAGGCTTTGGTAGATGAACCAATATTTTTAGTTTGGGAAGCCGTATATGGTAGAAATCCAAAAACAAATCAAATTCCAGATATGAAGGGTGTGAATGTGGTCTCACCCACATGGATTGAACTAGAGAACTCTCATGGCGATATATCAAGTCAAGTCTCGACAGAATATATTGAATGGACCAAGTTCAACCAATATGAGTTGTGGATACTTGCAACCAATGATTTTGATCCTGACCTGACACATGAGTTCTTGAGCTCATACAAAAGTAGAAAACGCTTCATAGACAATTTGATTACACTTTGCATAGAAAACAAAATAGAAGGGATCAACATTGATTTTGAAAATATTTATATTGATGATAAAGACAATCTTTCTCATTTTATCAATGAGTTAGCTTGGTATTCAAATCAATTTAAGTTAACATTGTCAATGGATGTTACTGTGATGGATGGTAGTGACAATTGGTCTAAGTGTTTTGATCGAAGAGCACTGGGAAAAGCTGTTGATTATTTGATCATTATGACATATGATGAGTACTGGGCTTCAAGTCCGATTAGTGGTCCCGTATCTTCATATGACTGGGTTGAAAATAGTTTAACACGTATTCTTGAAGAAGTACCGGGTAGGAAACTTGTAATGGGCTTACCCTTTTATACGAGGGTTTGGACTGAAACTTTTTCAAACGAAGCGGCTAATAAAGTTGAAGTGTCATCTAACTCAATTGGCATGGTTGCACAAAATAAGCTAATTGAAGAAAAAGAATTAGCGCCTATTTGGAATGAACAGGATGGCCTATTCTTCGTATCCTACTTAGAAGACAATCAGATTAAGAAAATATGGGTAGAGAACGAAACAACTCTGGCAAAAAAGGCCGGTTTAGTTAAAAAATTAGGACTTAGAGGCGTTGCGTGTTGGCGTAGAGGACTTGAAGAAAATAGTGTTTATGATGCAATTCTAAACGAAATAAGTGAGTAGGAGGCTATATGGAACAGCTAGGGATTATCGTCAACATTCGTAGACTTTTTAAATATTGGCTTTTATTAATACTTGGGCTATCTCTGATATTTTATGGGATTATTGGATATTATGAAAATCGACAAATGATTATGCTCAATATTTCTGATGCAGAAATTATCGAGCGTGCTAAGGACCTTGGCATGATTGAAATAAAGGATCAGATTATTGAAAAAACAAATTAAAAACAAAGAAGAGGCGAACATGATTAGAGTGAATGAAATTAAATTTAAACTTGATGAAAAGTTTAATGAAGCAACAGTTACCAAAAAGATTGAACAGAAATTACGACTCAGACCAAATGAATTATTAAACTATAAAATAGTGAGAGAATCCATTGATGCGAGAAAGGAAATCATTTTTTCATATACAATTGATGTAGAAACGACAATTGAAGATAAGCTTTTAATGAAGGGTTTTAATAAGTCACCTGAATCATATGTGCCAATTTATGAATCGCTAGATTTAACAAAGATCGATCGACAAAGTAGACCAATCATCATCGGATTTGGGCCAGCTGGTATGTTTGCAGGCTTAATTCTATCTAAGGCTGGACTGAAACCAATTATATTGGAGCAAGGTGAGCCAGTGGAACAAAGAACAATCAGTGTAGATAAATTTTGGAATAAGGGCGTTTTAAACCCTTACTCAAATGTTCAATTTGGAGAAGGTGGTGCTGGAACATTTTCAGATGGTAAATTGACGACGCGTATTAAGGATAATCGCATAGAATATGTGATTGAGTCTTTTATTAAAGCAGGAGCGCCAGAAGAAATTAGATATAAAAATAAACCACATATTGGTACGGATCGTTTAAAGATTGTTGTTAAAGACATTAGAGAGACCATTATAAGTAATGGTGGTGAAATCTTATTTGGACATGCTGTTGAATCGTTTTTAATAGAAGAAAATCAGATTAAGGGTGTTAATGTAAGAGCGATAGAGACTAATACTGTAAAATCATTTAATGCGGATCAAGTAGTACTTGCCGTCGGCCATAGTGCGCGACCATTAATTAAGCATCTACATGATCTTAAAGTCGATATGGAATCAAAATCTTTTGCAGTGGGCGTGAGAATTGAGCATCCGCAGATCTTAATTAACGCATCACAATATGGGAGTGCACACAAAAATGCAAGATTAGGCGCTGCTGATTATAAGTTGACTCATAAGAGTCAAAATGGCAGAAGTGTTTATTCTTTCTGTATGTGTCCTGGGGGCAAGGTGGTTGCATCTGCTTCTGAAGATGGTGGATTGGTTGTCAATGGTATGAGTGAGTTTGCCAGAGCGGAATACAATGCTAATAGTGCATTACTCGTAAACGTTGATCCAGAGGATTTTGGCGGCAATGAAAATATTTTAAATGGCATTGAGTTCCAAAAGTCACTTGAAGCCAAAGCGTTTCAACTAGGGGGCAGTAATTTTACCGCACCATCTACCACTGTGGGCGAATTTCTAAAGGTGGATGAAAAGAATGAGACCAGTCACATGGATAGGGTTTCCTTTTATCAAGGGCACGGCGTTTCATATGAGGATGCATTCAGTGCGCTTGAGGCAACATATACACCATCAACGAAA
>NZ_JBVBZF010000352.1:0-3609 GCF_057447755.1 Fusibacter sp.
ACCCCTCGCGCTTACATTTCAAAAAATGAACAGAATTGTAAGAGATATGAAAAAGAAGGTGGACAAAGAGGTCGAATTGATTATCATTGGCGAAAATACCTTAAATGAAAAAGTAAATTCCGTTTACACCCATAAAACTGAAGTTAGTTCTGCAAACAGAAGTTACCCCAGCACAAATTTAGTATACTGTTATAGATATCTATCCTGACAAATCAGGAGAAAAAACTATGACAACAAAAGGAAAACATCTAACACTTCATGACAGACATTATATTGAAGATTCACTGAGTGAAGGCTATTCATTGAGTTCCATTGCAAGATACTTAAAGAAAGACCCTACTACTATTTCAAAAGAGATTAAGCGCAGTAGAGTTACATCGAGTAAAGAGAAAGTAGTAGGATACTCAACCTGTACGAATAAGAGCGGTTGCGATAAAAAGAATATCTGCTCTACCACTTGCAATCAGTTATGTAAGAAGTGCAACCTACAGAATTGTTACAGGATTTGTTCGCATTATATGCCTAAACAATGTTCTCAAATAACACGCTTTCCTCATGTTTGCAATGGCTGCAATCAAAAGATACGTTGTAAATTACAAAAGTATAGGTATCAGGCAAAGGTAGCTCAATCGATTTATGAAGAAGAGCTGTCAAATTCAAGACAGGGCATTACTTTAGATGAAAATGAACTGTCCGAGCTCGATGAATTAATCTCACCGCTTGTGTTAAAAGGGCAATCCATCGCACATATTTATGCGCATCACAAGCATGAGATTAAATGCTCTAAAAGGACGCTGTACATTTATTTTGAACAGAATTTATTTAGTGCACGGAATATCGATTTACCACGTAAGGTGAAATATAAGCCAAGAAAGAAAAAGCAAGATCCCGTAACCAGAACTCAACTTCATAGAATAGATCGCACTTACAAAGATTTTCTAACGTATATGGAGCAACATCCAGATAGCTATATCGTTGAAATGGATACTGTACACGGTGGTCATGGCGGAAAAACCCTATTGACTTTATTCTTCAGAAATACTTCTCTGATGCTTATATTTTTACTAGATGCATGTACTCAAGAGGAAGTAGAATATGTCTTTGATGATCTCTATCATTCGCTTGGTGAAGAAGCTTTTAAACGCTTATTTCCTGTCATTCTTACGGATAATGGATCAGAATTCAAGGCACCTGAGAGTATAGAATTTGATGATCACCATAGGCGCAGAACTCGCTTATATTACTGTGATCCCATGGCATCACATCAGAAAGGAGCCATTGAAAAAAATCATGAGTTCATAAGATATATTTTACCGCAGGGTAAGCGTTTTGATGAGCTTACACAGGAAAGGGTGACGCTGATGACTAATCACATCAATAGTACAGCAAGAGCCAATCTAAACGACCTTACACCGTTCAAATTGGCTCAGCTATTATTAGATGAATCTTTGATCAGCACTTGTAGGCTGGAACTTATTCCAGCTGACGAAGTTCATCTAAAACCTTCGCTACTGAAGTAGCTCATAAACAACAAAAATACTTGGATAGATATCGCGGAACTTAGTATTGCAATACTCAGATCAGCGGAATTTAGTCCTGCACGACCTTCCGGTGATCGTATTCACATGCAATAAATACCACTTATTTATGTTATTTGATTATGATTATATACCGTATTTAAGATATTGAACAGTAACTTATACATAAAAAGCTGAACTTACGTTTGCAATTCCAATGATTACGAAAAAGCGGAAGTTAGTTTTTCAATTAACGTTTAATTATTTTTAAGCTCTTAATTAGTATTACATATTCATACAACAGATTAGTCAAATGGTTTGATCCCTTTTAATCTTGATTTAGCTTATACTAGATTATCCACAGTAAAAAAACTGTCGATATAAAAAAATGGAGGTAGTATTTATGATTGATTTCAACTCAAACACCGTATTTAAACTCAAACCTATGGATCCCAAAAACGTTTTAAAACCCATTACTTCTTTTTTGTTGGATGACGAAGAAATTATTGGACTTTTCCAGACCATTCGTGACCAAGTTGTTTTTACTAACAAAAGAATTATTGCCGCAAATGTACAAGGCTTAACAGGTTCAAAAGTTGACTATACTTCTATGCCTTACAGTAAAATCCAAACTTTTTCTGTGGAAACTGCGGGTGTATTAGACTTAGATTGTGAATTAGAAATCTATATTGCTGCCGTTGGCAAAGTTAAGTTTGATATCAAGGGAAATTTTGATATCGTTAAGTTTAACAAAATCATTAGTGGATATGTATTATCCTAAGTACTTCATTTGATATTCATTAAATCAAATTCTTTTATTTAATGAATATCAGAAAAACTAACACATTTATTTAAAACAAATTTTCTTAAATTTAAAGATACTGTGAGGAAATAACAAAAATGATGTATTTTAAAAAAACAGTAACCCTTGTTATGATGTTGGCTATTATTTTAACATTAACATCATGTGCAAATGATACAGAAAAAATTACTCAAATTGAAGCTGAGCTGATAAAGCTCCAGGAAACAAATCAAGAACTAAAAAGTGAAATTGAAGCCTTAAAATCAGAACTCAAAACTTCAACATCAAAATCGGACTTAAGATTTACTTTCATAGAAAACACTTATCGTGAGTTGGCTGAAACTATTGAAAATGGTAAACCTGCTTACATATCTGCTTATAGCGAAGGCTATTCGGTTACAAAAACAGATATTGGCTCTATGTTGGTTACAGTAACAGATATCGAAGAGTACTTAACAGGGTATAATTTATACTTAGCTTTTGGAAACCCTAACAATATTACCCTAAACGGTGCAAAGGTCATTATTGCCTGCAAAAAGGATTCAAAAGATCAAAATCCTGTCGTTCAAGAGTTTGATATTACGGATAAACTTGACTCTGGTGAATGGACCACATCAAAATTTACTTTGAAAAATATAAGCTCAGAAAAACTTTCCGTTATTGAAGTTACAATTATCCCAGACAATATTGCTTTATATAACTAATAAAAATCCCAAATCAAGTTCTAAAACTGTGGCAATAATTGCCTAGTTTAAAAACCTTGAATTTGGGATTTTATTTAATCATTTATACAATGGTTATGGTTATACTGAACTTTACCTTGAATCAAACATTTAATCAAGGTCCTGCCGTTACTGTAATCGTAAAGGTTCTAGTCACTGTAATCATTCCATTTTCTTCTGTTATGACAACAATGGTAAGCGGTATCGCAGCAGGAATTGTGTAATCATTTCCACTTGTATAAGGATTACCATTGATTGTTATCGTAGAAGTTGCTGAGCCACCGTCGACAACTGTAAACTTAATTGCAGCTGAAGTGGTCGCATACCAACCTGTAACTGCACCAGTGGTATCTGTACCACCAGCTACTGGTATTGCAACATTTGTAACGCCACCTACTGGATTGGTACTGCCCACAGCAAGTGTAATTGCACTTGGTGATGTCGCATTCACGGCTGGCACTGCCGCAGCAACTGTCACCGTAAAGGTTCTTGCCACAGTTGTTTTACCAGTTTCTGAAGTGGTCACAACGATGGTTAAATTCGAAGTAGAAGGAACCGTATAGTCAGC
>NZ_JBVBZF010000353.1:0-3608 GCF_057447755.1 Fusibacter sp.
AGGCCTTCCACAGCCATATCAATGTCTTCTTGCTTAGGTACTTTCTCAATAAAACAAGTTTCGCCCAATTGTTCAATTTCTATTTGTGGCAACACGCTAGAAATTTCTGTTTCTGAATACTTCATACCCTTTATGAATTGACCTATGAAAACCTGTTTTCCCTGCAAGGCAGTTCTGATTGCCACACCAAATGCTGCTGTGGTTTTTCCCTTGCCATCACCTGTATAAACGTGAATATAACCTTTATCCATCATTGCCTCCATCGACTGCTATTTATGATGAGTCAACGTCTTAAGATGTTCAACATCTACCTTGTTCGCCGACTTGTTGATGATGTAAAAGCCATAATTGACTTTATCTTTTTCCATATAATCAATGGGTTGATCATCTAGTCTTAAAAATATGCCACCCGCTTCCTTAACGATGCATTCCACAGCACAAGTGTCCCATTTCATAGACCTACCAAAATTGTAATAGACGTCAAAGCTTCCATTCGCTATAAGACAGCCCTTCAAAGAACTCCCCATCTTGGTGATGGAGTCAATTTGGTCATTGTAAGCATACAATAAGCTCAAGGTTCTCTTAGACGGATGCGATCGACTGATTAACAAGCGATATGAGCTTGTGCGGTCTGAAACGTGTATACGTGTGGTTTGACCATCTTTGATTTGATAGGCCCCCTGTCCGCTGACACCATAGAACATGGTCTTTGTACAGGGAATATAAACGACTCCAACCAGTATTTTGCCATCCTGAACAAGGCCAATATTCACTGCAAACTCACCATTTTTTTTGACGAACTCCTTGGTCCCATCCAAGGGATCAATAATCCAAAATCTCTTTTGAGTAAATCTTGAATCGTCATCAATTGCCTCTTCTGTTAAAAATCCATCTTGAGGAAAGTGTGCCTTGAGAACAGACTCAATAATCGTATTAGATGCAATATCAGCTTCAGTAACAGGTGACTCATCTGCCTTATAACATACCTCAAAATTTTTTGCATAAATCTCGAGTATTTTGTTTCCAGCTTTTTCAGCGGCTTCAAGAGCTGCTTCTAATTCTATTTTATATTCCATAAGCCCATCCTAAAATTTATATACCAGGTTGTGATTAAGAAAAACAATCACCTTTTCAACTACAGGTTTATTAAGAATTGATTCAAGTGCCATTTCATAGGCGTCAAGTTGTATTTTATAACGATTTGCAACATTTTGCAAATCACTTTCTGCCACATAATCGGTCTTATAATCAATCAGCACAAGGCCTTGATCGGTTTCAAGATAAAGATCTATAATCCCCTGTATCAGTTGGTCCTCAACTTTTATGACAAAGGGCGTTTCTTTAAAATGTCTTTCTTGTCTAATTCTTATACCCAATTCTGACTTTAAAAATTGGCTTATTTTTGGAATTTCAATCCCTTTTGCTTCTTGCTCTGTTAAAAATCGTGCTGTCACAAGTGATTTTATAAAGACATCAAGATTTTCCAAGGTATACTCTTGTGCCAAATCGAGCTTTTCCAGCACTTTGTGCATTGCAGTTCCCTTTTCTGCAGGGGTGAGTTCAACCTCTCCCATTAAAAATTTAGGTGTTTGTGTCATAACGGGTGCCTTAAAGCGTTCATCTTTCTTTTTCAAATCTGATACTGCAATTTTTTGAGGCTTATAAGATTGATTAAGTCTTGGTATAGCCTTGTTAAGTACGTGATAAACTGGTGAATCAACAGGTGCCGTTTCAAAGGTCAAAGACCATCTTTCCTTTGATTTTTCATTGGATAAGGCCTCAGATGCCTCTAATGCCATCAAAGTTGCGGGGTCTATGATTTCACATTTTTCAGGATTAACACTCATAATCCAATCTATAAAACCACCTGCTGTTAATAAGTTGTAATAAGAGCAGCCACGTTGCCATTTGGCAATTCTCTTTTCAGCATCTGGAATAGTAGCAAATAGATAAAGTTGATCCACGGGTCTAGTCAATGCTACATATAGAACGCGCATCTCCTCAGACAGGGTTTCTAATTTTAATTGCTCCTTTAATAAATACTGCACCCATGACGTTGATTTTGCCCTCATTTCAACATCAACATAGGATAGGCCCATACCGATATGCTTGTGCATGATCAAGTCCCCATGCGTATCCATGAGGTTGAACTTTCGCCCCAGACCAGCAACCATAACTACTGGGAACTCCAATCCCTTTGACTTATGAATACTCATGAGTCTCACCACGTCATCAGCTTCTCCAATACTACTGGCTACGCCCATGTCACCACTGGTCTTTGATAATTGCTCATAAAATTGAACAAACAAGGTCAAGCTTACGATCTTGGAATTTTTAAATTGTGTTGCGCGTTCAATGAGCAGTTTTAAATTAGCTTGTCTTGAAACACCTCCTGGCATTACACTCACATAATTTAAAAATTGTGTATCCTTTAAAATCTTCAAAATGAGTTCATCTATTGGATTATAGGAAGCAAATTTGCGAATTGTCTCTAGTTGGGTCAAAAATAAGTTAATCTTATTTCTAAGCGCTTCACTTATGGCATCATGGCTCGTAGCAAGCTTCAATTGATCGTAGAAGTAGACCTCACTCTGGTAGTGGTTTCTAATGAATATAAGCTCGTCAATGGTAAAACGATACATTGGTGATCTTAAAACAGACATAATTGAAAGATCTTGATATGGATTATCCAGTATTTTCAGATAGTCCATCATTAATCTTATTTCCAAAGTATCAAAATACCCAGCGTTGCTCTCAGCATAAAAAGGGACCCCCTCTTCTGCAAAGACGCTATCAAAAGTCTCTTGCCAGGACCTAAAGCTCCTGATCAAGATGACAATATCTTTAAAACGACATGGTCTCCAAACTTGTTCCTTTGGGAAAAAGACAGGTTTACCAATGATTGCCTTGATCTGTCTTGCAATGGTTCTCGCTTCTATTTCATCCGTTTTTAAGTTGCCCAGGGAAAGGTCATCCAAATCATCATTTGATTCATCATCAAGTGCCAAGTCCCCATCACTCATATTCTCATTCCATTCACTTCCCATGGCCTTCTTGGAAATGACCTTAAGGGAAACAGATGGTCCATGGGCTTCATCAAAGGAGGCGCCTCCCACAAGATGGGCTGAAGCATCATAGTTGATTTCACCAAGTCTTTCAGACATCATATTTGAAAAAAGCGTATTTACTTCATCTAAAATTTCAGTTCGTGTTCTAAAATTCTTTTTTAAATCAATCCTAATTTGCTGTGGTCCTTGTAACTTCTCGTTTAGCTCATAAACGGTTTCGACGTCATATTTTTCGAGTACTTGATCATACTGGGAAAAAGTCTTGAATTTTTCTAAAAACAGGGCTGGCTCTGCCAGTCTGAACTTATAAATACTCTGCTTGACGTCCCCCACCATAAAAAGATTGTTAACCCCCTTGATGCGCCTTAAGATCGTCTCTTGAATACTGCTTGCGTCCTGATATTCATCCACAAAGAGAAATTCAAACTGTGACTGATAGGTCTCCGCTATAACGTCATCTTCTAAGATTTTAATGGCATAGTGCTCTAAATCATTAAAATCCAGAACATTTTTAGAGTTCTTTAAGGCCATAAAGACTTC
>NZ_JBVBZF010000354.1:0-3596 GCF_057447755.1 Fusibacter sp.
GATAACCATGCGGTTTTCACAGACCTTCATTTTTCAGAGGTCATTAAAACACTGGACAATCACTCACTCAAATACATTAATCGAAACTTGGACAAACAGGAATGGTACGACCTTACGATTAAAATTTATGACAGTTATGAAGCCTATAAGATTCAATATGACAGACTTATACATGTGCTCGATAAACTTGGTGCTGGAATTATCTTAAGAGAGGGTTGGGGCGAGGATGCAGCAAAAATATTTTTGATTGTAGGCGTTTATAAGGTGACATTGTTCACGTATCTTAAGCCGTATGAAATCAAAAAAATATTGCTTGCCCTGGAGTATATGGAAAACGGCGAGAGGATTGTAGACTATGATCTTTTCTATAAAAAGAAGAAAATTCATTGGGATGAAGTAAAAATCAAAGGCATTAAGGGCAAGGAAGCGTTGAGTTTGCATTATAGAAGAGGTATTTATGAAGTCCTTGAGGCTGAAGATGTTGAAGCATTAAAGTCCATGGAAGATTATATTTTCGCCTCGAGATAAAGTCTAGGTATTGTTTTCAAAATTATTTTGGTATAATAAAAGCACATAAACGAACATATTGGATTTGGAGGATAAAAAAATGAGCATTAAGTATTCTGTAGTAGTAGTTGCATTTAGAGATATTGCACCAGAGATTGAAGAAACGGTAATGAAGTACAGCATTAGAGAAATAGATGAACCTTCAGACATAGTTACTTTCTGTAATTATGGTAGACAGTTTAATCAAGATGCTAGAGCTTGTATTTATCTTGAATGGTATGAAAAAAATATACTTAAGCATTTATCAGAGGGTTATAAAGTCGTATTATTGGAAATTCCATATTCAGCTGATAAATCTGTTATGGAGAGTTTAAATGCTATTGATGAAAGCTTGGGCGATCACCTTTTAGTTATTGAACACGATGAAATCTAAATTGTTAATGATAAAACCAAGATAGCTGACGAAAAATTTCGTCGGCTTTTTTTAAAAGGAGTTGGAGGGATTAAAATGAAAATAACTTTTTTGGGACATGCGGCATTTTTAATCGAAACGAAGGAATTTACAATTATGATAGATCCATTTTTACAAAATGGGATTACCAAGGTTAAGGTAGAGGCTTTAAAAAAGGTGGATTATATTCTCGTGACTCATGGTCATGGTGACCACATAGGCGATACGGTTGAAATTGCTAAGAATACAGGGGCAACGGTTGTTTCAAATCATGAGCTGGCACACCACTTTGGTAAGATGGGGCTTAAAACGCACAGTATGCACATAGGCGGTCGAAAGCAATTCGATTTTGGAAATGTCAAAATGACGCCTGCCTTACATGGTTCCTCTATCATGGTTGATGGCGAACTTAAGGAAGGTGGCAATCCGGGTGGCTTTATTCTTAAGATTGACGGTAAGACCTTATATCATGCCGGTGATACGGGCCTTTCGGTGGAAATGCAATTGCTTGAGTCAGAAGAAATCGACTTTGCAATGTTGCCTGTTGGGGGCAATTTTACGATGGATATCATGGATGCTGTGAGGGCTGTTAAAATGATTAAACCTAAAAAAGTCATGCCGATGCATTACAATACGTTTCCAGTAATTCAAACAGATATCTCTGATTTTGAAGCTTTGTTAAAAGAGTTTGCGCAAGATGTTGAACTGGTCATCTTAAAGGGAGATGAATCCTATGAATTATAAGTTGATAATTGCCTATGAAGGCACAAAATATAGGGGCTGGCAAAGACTCAAAAACAGCGATATGACCATCCAGGGAAAAATCGAGTCTGTGCTTACAAGATTTCTTAATGAAGAAATTGAAATCAATGGGGCAAGTCGTACGGACTCAGGCGTTCATGCCCTCTGTCAGCTTGCAAATTTTAAAACAGACAAGACACTTGATATACATGTCCTCAAAGCCTATTTGAACCAATACTTGCCTGAAGACATCGTCATTCTAGATGTAATGGCAGTTTCAGATGCTTTTCATGCACGTTTTCAATCAAAGAAAAAAGCCTATCTCTATAGGATATGGACTGCAGATTATCCACCTGTTTTTGAGAGACGCGTCGTCACAGTCCACCATGGTGAAAGGCTTGATGTCCATGCAATGAAAGCTGCTGCATCACTACTAGAAGGTCAACATGATTTTAAGGGCTTTTGTACAGACAAGACTAAAAAATCCACGATTAGAACAATCCATGCCATCACATTTGTTGAGACGGATGAAGAACTTAAAATATTCGTAGAAGGAAATGGTTTTCTCTATAATATGGTGAGGATAATCGTTGGAACACTTATTGAAGTTGGCGAGGGCAAGAGAACCCTAGAAAGTGTTAAACGCGTTCTTGAAACGGGTGATCGAAGCATAGCTGGTGAAACGGCACCACCTCAGGGATTAATGCTTTACAAAATAGAGAATGATTCTATATAATTAATTCGAGAGGCAAAATAATTAAGACAATAAGCCTCTTTAAGGTGCTGATATTTTGAGGATTTGATTTGGAGGTAAAAGTGAAAACTTTGTATTTAGATTGCTTTGCAGGTATTAGTGGTGATATGTTCATGGGGGCTCTCGTGGACTTGGGTGCTGACTTTAATATGCTAAAGACTGAACTCAGTAAGCTTGGTCTGGATCATGAATTTGAGCTCAGAAAAAGATCAGACAACAAGCTTGGTATTTTTGGGACAAAGATTGACGTCATTGATTTAAATAATCACGACCACGACCATCATGACCACGACCATCATGACCACGACCATCATGACCACGACCATCACGACCACAACCATCACGACCACGACCATCATGACCACGACCATCACGACCACGACCATCACGACCACGACCATCATGACCACGACCATCATGACCATGACCATCATGACCATAACCATCATGACCACGGCCATCATGGACACAGTCACGATCACCAACGGAACTTTGGCCATATCAAGGCGATAATAGAGAAAAGCGCTTTATCTGACCGCGTAAAAGGAGATAGTCTTAAAATATTTGAGCACGTTGCAATTGCTGAAGCTAAAATACATGGCAAGACGGTGGATGAAGTTCATTTCCACGAAGTGGGTGCCATTGATTCGATTGTAGATGTCATTGGCGCTGCGATTTGCATGGAACTTCTTGAAATAGATCAGGTATTGGCATCTAACATTGAAGTTGGAGAGGGTTTTGTGAAATGTGCACACGGCAAGATGCCTGTTCCTGCGCCTGCTACGGCTGAAATACTAATAGGGATACCGACGATTTCTAAGATAAAGGGCTATGAGATGACAACACCGACAGGTGCAGCCATAATCAAGGCCTATGTAACAGATTTTCCAGTGAATAAACCCCTAATCGCACAGAAAATTGGATATGGCATGGGGACCCGTAACCTTGATATTCCAAACTGCCTGCGTGCCATGATTATTGAACCACAAAAGTCAAAAAAACAGTGGATTTTAGAGACCAACATCGACGATATGAGTTCTGAACTCCTTGTGTTTGCAGAGGAACGCTTGTTGGCTGAGGGGGCACTGGATGTTTACAAAACGCCAATTATCATGAAAAAGGGAAGACCTGCTATAAAATTGA
>NZ_JBVBZF010000355.1:0-3588 GCF_057447755.1 Fusibacter sp.
ATACATATAGCCAACTGTAACATGGTTATCAAAGCTTTCGCCTGAACGACCATCTCTAACAGTAAGTTTACCATTACCAGGGTATCCTGCTTTTGCAAGAATATCCATGATTTGAGACTCTTTTGCACCATCGAATACTGGCGTTGCAACTTTCCAACCATTTTTCTTAGCAGCGAGTCCTAAATGCACCTCAAGTACCTGCCCGATGTTCATACGCGAAGGTACGCCCAGTGGGTTTAACATGATTTGAAGTGGTGTACCATCATCGAGGAAAGGCATATCTTCAACTGGCAATATTCTCGAGATAACCCCTTTATTACCATGACGACCCGCCATTTTATCTCCGATGCTGATTTTTCTCTTCTTAGCGATGTAAACTCTGATGAGTTTATTAACGCCTGGAGATAATTCATCACCATTTTCACGTTCGAACTTCTTAACATCAACGATGATTCCAGATTCGCCATGAGGTACTCTTAATGAAGTATCTCTAACTTCTCTCGCTTTTTCACCGAAGATCGCTCTAAGAAGTCTTTCTTCAGCTGTAAGTTCAGTTTCACCTTTAGGCGTTACTTTTCCTACTAATATATCGCCTGAGTTTACTTCCGCACCAATACGGATAATACCCTCAGCATCTAAATTTTTAAGTGCGTCTTCTCCAACATTTGGAATGTCTCTAGTGATTTCTTCAGGTCCGAGTTTTGTATCTCTTGCTTCAGATTCATATTCTTCAATATGAATAGAGCTGAGTTTATCTTCCATTACAAGCTCTTCACTTAATACGATCGCATCCTCGTAGTTGTAACCTTCCCATGTCATGAAGCCAATGAGGAGGTTTGTTCCAAGGGCAATTTCACCATTATCTGTTGAAGGACCATCGGCAATAATATCATCAAATTTAACAATTTCACCTTTTTTAACTAAAGGTTTTTGATTGATACATGTACCTTGGTTTGAACGTTTAAACTTCAATAACTTATGCTTGTATTTCTTTTTATCTTCTTTTCCTCTGATGATGATTTCATCAGCTGAAACGTACTCAACAACACCATCAACAACAGATTTGATAACAACACCTGAATCTTTTGCTGCGATATGCTCAATACCAGTACCGATAATAGGCGCTTCTGCTCTAACGAGCGGAACTGCCTGACGTTGCATGTTGGAACCCATTAGGGCACGGTTGGCATCGTCGTTCTCAAGGAAAGGAATCATCGCTGTTGCAACAGAAACCATTTGTTGAGCCGAAACTTCAACCAAATCAACTTCTGCAGCAGGGAATTCCTTGATATCTGATCTTCTACGTGCAACGATCCTAGAAGCTACAAATTTATTATCTTCAGTAACAGGTTCATTTGCAGGTGCAACGATATATTTTTCTTCGACGTCTGCAGTAATATAAATGATATCATCTGAAATGATGCCTGTCTTTTTATTGATTTTTCTATAAGGAGATTCGATAAAACCGTATTCATTGATTCGTGCAAATGTACTTAAAGAACCAATAAGACCGATATTTGGTCCCTCAGGCGTTTCTATCGGACACATTCTACCGTAGTGCGAATGATGAACGTCACGAACCTCGAAACCAGCTCTTTCTCTCGAAAGACCACCAGGTCCAAGTGCCGACAATCTTCTCTTATGTGTTAGTTCAGCCAGTGGATTGGTTTGATCCATGAACTGAGAAAGCTGTGAGCTTCCGAAGAATTCTTTAATAGCAGAAACAACCGGCTTAATGTTAATAAGTGCCTGTGGCGTAATTGCTTCCATATCTTGAATTGTCATTCTTTCGCGAACAACTCTTTCCATTCTTGAAAGACCGATTCTGAATTGATTTTGTAAAAGTTCTCCTACAGATCTAATTCTACGGTTTCCTAAATGGTCAATATCATCTACTAAGCCAACACTTGAATTTAAATTCAAGATGTAACTAAATGATGCAATGATATCTGCATGCGTGATATGTCTAGGAACAAGTTCTGACATACGATCTTCGATCGCAACCAAACGATCTTGCTCTGTTTCATATGTGTCTAAGATTTCTTTTAATACAGGGTAGTATACTTTTTCTTTAACTTTAAGCTTAGGGCTTGTAAAGAAAGCAGTAATATCCACAAAGTGGTTACCAATTACTCTAACGAGTTTGTCTTCATCACCATAAACATCAACACAACAGATACCGGCATTTTCAATTACGCTTGCCATTTCAATTGTGATCTTTTCATCCTTTTCTACAAGAATTTCTCCTGTTTGCGGATTGATGATATTTTCTGCTGCAACTTTTTCTTCAATACGGTTGGAAACGCCTAATTTCTTATTGAATTTATAACGTCCAACTTTTGCAAGATCGTATCTTTTATCATCAAAGAATAAAGAATTAATCAAATTACTTGCACTTTCAACTGTAGGTGGTTCACCTGGTCTTAACTTCTTGTAAATCTCAATAAGCCCTTCTTCATAATTAGAAGTGCTATCCTTGTCAAGTGTTCTGATTAATTTTTCGTCTTCGCCAAACAGATTTAAAATTTCAGTGTTTGTCTGATAGCCAAGCGCTCTGATCAAGGTTGTTGCTGGTAATTTTCTAGTACGGTCGATTCTTACTGACACGATATCATTTGAATCTGTTTCGTACTCAAGCCATGCACCACGGTTAGGAATAATTGTACTTGAATAAAGCTTCGTTCCTACCTTATCGATTTTCACATCGTAATATGGTCCTGGTGATCTTACCAACTGGCTTACAATAACTCTCTCGGCACCATTAATAATAAAGGTCCCTTTTTCTGTCATCAATGGGAAGTCACCCATGAAAACTTTTTGTTCTTTGATTTCGCCTGTTTCCTTATTAATGAAGCGAACTTGCACTCTTAATGGTGCAGCATAGTTAACATCTCTCTCTTTACATTCTTCAACATCATACTTTGCTTCTTCGTCAAGTTCATAATCAATAAACTCAAGTCTTAAGTTACCAGTATAGTCTTCGATTGGAGAAATGTCCTTGAAAGCTTCTTTTAAGCCTTCTTCTAGAAACCACTCATAAGATTTTCGTTGAATCTCAATTAAATTAGGTTTCTCAAGTAGCTCATTGATTCTAGCGAAACTCATTCTTTCCGTTTTTCCGAGCATTACAGGTTGTGGCATTAAAATTTTCACCCCTTGTGTAATAAAAAATATTGTATCATAAAAGGAACAAATCCTTTTTTAACATCTCTACCACAAGTTTTAAAACGCAAAAACTCCATTTTAAACATACTTATAGCATTATAGAATAATATCACACATTAAAAGGTGTGTCAACATTATTTTATAGGTTTGTTTAAAATAGAGTTTTTCATTTTCGTCATATTTACTTGTGTTTGCTGCAATTGGTAACTTCGGCTTTGAATCGTTCAATCTTCAACATATATGTTTTTTACTTAAAAATCATGCTTACTACATATGTTAAGGATGTTTTTGTTTAAGAACGAAACCACTTCGCTCATCGCGGTGTGCGTAATTCGCTACTGAACACTAAGGATACTTTTTGTCCTGCGGACAAAACCACTTCGCTCATCGCGGTGCCCGCAATTCGCTACGTTAGTTTATAAT
>NZ_JBVBZF010000356.1:0-3554 GCF_057447755.1 Fusibacter sp.
AGAAACTGATGAAACTAAGAAACATGAAAAGGAAGAAAAACTAAATTTACTAATTTCCAGAGACTATCTTAATAAGGGTGATGCAATGAGAGCTGCCATTAAAGAGCTTTCTGGCGATACACTTACAGATGAGGATATCAACCTGTTTAGACTTCCATATGATAACTACTCATGGTTTGTTTCATTTGCGCCGTATGATAATCCTGAGATTGCTGTGGTAATTATAATACCTCAAGGTGGACATGGTGGCTATGGTGCACCTGTTGCCAGAGACATTTATGCGGATTATTTTAACCTAACAGCACCTGGAGAACCAGAAAATTAAGCGAATAGTCATATATTTTCTTTAATTTATTGAAGAAAATGTTAAAATACTATAAAATATAAGTTGTTATAGTTTGGTGGTGATAAATATCTATGAAAGGCCCTGTCGAATTTAAAGGCAAATTAAATGGTCTATTTATGGTCATTGATGAAAATGCTGATTTTGATAAGGTGTTGGTTTATTTAAAACAACTTCTTGTTAAAAAAGGTGATTTTTATAAAGGCACAAGAATTATTGGCCTAAACGGCGTGACTTATAGTTATAAGCAGAAATCCGCAATTGAAGATGTTATTCTCGAAGCAGGTCTTTTTGTTGAAAGTTTGGAGCTATATGATGACCAAAACAAACGACCAAGACCTTCAATCCCAGTTGCAGAAGCTCAAAGTCCTGCACCTATTGAACCGACGATCGAAAAGGTTGAAGAGAAAGTCGAGAAGGCATTACCAAGTGAAAATGTAGCAAATGAAACTCTTGAGGAAATACATGATGCCACAGATTTGAGATGCGATACCAAATTCGTTTATGGCACTTTAAGATCTGGTAGAAGTGTAGAGTTCCCAGGAAATGTTATTGTTATTGGCGATGTAAATCCCGGTGCTGAAATTATTGCAGAGGGCAATGTTGTCGTCATGGGAAAACTACTTGGTTTTGTTCATGCCGGATCAGCTGGAAATGACCAAGCTATTATTATTTCAAATGTTTTGAAACCAACACAAATTAGGATTTCAAAATTTATTTCGGTACCACCGAATGATGATGAATCCAGTTTTAACTTGATTCCTGAAAAGGCATATGTGAGTGAAGGTCTTATTAAAATAGAAAAATGTCATTAGAATTATGATTTTAAATTAGATTTGGAGGGTTTTTATGGGAGAAGCTATCGTTATAACTTCCGGTAAGGGTGGCGTTGGTAAAACAACGACTACGGCGAATATTGGAGCTGCACTTGCACTTGAAGGCAAAAAAGTATGTGTAATTGATGCTGATATTGGATTAAGAAATTTGGATATCGTATTGGGTCTAGAAAATAGAATTGTATATGATATTGTAGATGTTGTGACAGGTGTTTGTAGAGCTAAGCAAGCACTTATCAAGGATAAGCGATTTGACAATCTTTGTCTTTTACCGGCAGCTCAAACAAAAGATAAAAATTCTGTAACACCAGATCAAATGAAAGAGCTTATCGAAGATTTGAAAAAAACATTTGACTATGTAATTGTTGATTGTCCTGCAGGTATTGAGCAAGGCTTTAAAAATGCCATTGCTGGTGCCAATAGAGCAATTGTTGTTACAACACCTGAAGTTTCAGCTGTAAGAGATGCTGATAGAATTATAGGTCTTTTAGAAGCTGCTGAAATCCATGATCCAAGATTAATCGTTAACAGACTTAGAGTGGATATGGTTAAACGCGGCGAGATGATGACAGTAGAAGATATCGAAGATATTCTTGCAATTGATTTAATTGGGGTTGTACCTGATGATGAAGAAGTTGTAATGAGTACTAATAGAGGGGAACCTGCAGTTTTTAAAGACCAATCATTATCCGGTTCTGCCTTTAGAAACGTCGCTAAGAGAATTATTGGCGAAGAAGTCCCATTTTTACAATTTGACGTTCAAGAAAACTTTTTTGAAAAATTAAAAAGAGCATTCTCATTTGGAAAGTAAGGAGGGGAAGAAATGTTTGACTTATTTGGTTTTCTAAATACAAAAGCAACGAGTAAAGATGTAGCAAAAGAGAGACTAAAGCTTGTATTAGTGCATGATAGAACGAATTGTACACCTGAGCTTTTAGAACTTTTAAAGGAAGACATACTCTCTTCTATATCTGAACATGTGGAATACGATCTTTCAACTTTGGATATTAAAATTACGAGAACAAGAGACGATTCTTCAGGAAGACCTGTCCTTGTTGCGAGTATACCTATCAAAAATATGAAAAGATAAGATTGAGGTCCTTTTAAGGACCTTTTTTTCAGTCGTAAATTAAAATGTTTTTTAACCGTAGAGGTGCAAATTGAATTTAAAAAAAGCCATTACAAACTTTGATTATTTGCTCATTGCAATAATCTTAATCATTTTTTCTGTCGGTGTCATCGCCATAGCAAGTGCAACAAATGTTCAAACAGATGGCATTACCAGACAATTTAAAATGCAAATTATTTCATTTGTCATTGGGCTTGTCATCGTGATTTTAATGCAGATGATTGACTATGAAGTGTTTGGGGAATTTTATATCAGTATATTTTTTATTTCGCTAGGGGTGCTTTTACTGGTTTATGTACCAGGCTTAGGCGTTATTCGTGGTGGTGCAAGAAGCTGGATTGAAATTGGACCGATTGATATACAGACAAGTGAGCTTGCCAAAATAGGATATATTATATTCTTTTCTAAATTCCTTGAAAAAAATCGTGGTGTACAGACATTTAAAGATATTTTAAAGTGTGGCTTGATCTTAGCGCCGTTTTTAGGATTAGTCCTCAAACAACCTGATTTAGGTTCTGGCTTGGTTTTTGTTTTAATCACTTTTGGGATGATGTTTGTCAATGGCCTTAAGTATAGATATATCACTTTGGGTGCTGCTGTTTCTGTTGTTGGGTTGCCATTGATTTATAGGATGCTGGAATCTCATCAACGTGAACGTATTGATGCATTCTTACATCCTGAGGACTTGACCTTGCCTGGTAACTACCATGTTATGCAGTCAAAAATCACCATTGGTTCAGGTCAGATGTATGGCAAGGGTATTTTTCAAGGGGTATACCATCGCCTTGATTATTTACCGGTTCAAGAAAGCGATTTTATTTTCGCTGTTTTTTCCGAAGAAACAGGTTTTGTCGGTGGTTTGGCACTGATTTTCTTCTATTTTCTTTTCTTAATACGACTCTTAATATTAAGCTATAAGGCAAAGGATGAATTCGGTTCAAACATCATCATTGGAATCATCTTCATGTTTGCATTTCAGATTATTGAGAACATAGGAATGACCATGGGGGTTATGCCGGTAACAGGGATTACGCTTCCGTTCTTTAGCTATGGCGCATCTTCAATTGTAACGAGTATGATTGCCATAGGCCTAGTGGAAACCATCTATGTTCGAAGAAAAAAAGGCACATTCATGTATTAATTAAGCCGTTTTGACCCCCTATCATTTTAACCCTATACTGTTAAAATGCATTAATGGCAGGTCTTAAGGATGCGTATTAATCACATTTATATTTTATAAAGTTAT
>NZ_JBVBZF010000357.1:0-3551 GCF_057447755.1 Fusibacter sp.
GTAAAAGGAACCGCAATTCTTAGGATTGCTACAATCTTTTTAAAGGTCTCATCGTCTATTAATGAATTGAACTCCACCATTTCCATTCCTTCAGCCTTTTTAATACGTGGCACGGAAATCGTATGGAAGCCTACACCATAATTGTCTTCTAGATGCTGATTGTGCATCATGAGTGCCAAGACTTCAAATTTATAATCTGCAAGACCAAAGAGGACCCCTGCGCCAACATCATCAACGCCACCCTGCATTGATCTATCAAAAGCAGTTAAATGATATTCATAATCTCCCTTTAAGCACTTTGGATGCATCTCTTCATACGTTGGCTTATGATATGTTTCTTGGAATAAGATATAAGTACCAATATCAGCAGCCTTAAGTTTTGAATAATTTTCAATTGTCGTTGAAGCAATGTTTACATTGATACGTCTAATATTGCTCTTTTCGCTCGCTTCACTATAAATTGTTTTCATTGCATTTAAAATATAATCAATATCACAATTAACTGGATCTTCGCCAGCCTCTAGTGCAATTCTTTTATGTCCCATCTTTTCAAGAATTCTAACTTCAGATCTGATTTCCTCTTCTGTTAATTTTCTTCTTGCAAACTTATTTTCACGTTTGTAACCGCAATATTTACAGTTGTTTACGCAATAATCACTTACATATAAAGGCGCAAATATGACAACTCTATTTCCATAAATTTCACTTTTAATCTTCTCAGCGATTTTATAAATTTGTGTTACATGTTCTTCAGATTCAGCTTGCAATAAAATAGCAATTTCTTCGTAAGATAAGCCTTTCTTTTCACCTGCTTTTCTGATAACGCTTTGAATTTCATCGTTTGAAGCATTTTTAGCATTTTCTAATATCTGTGCTATTAATTCATGATTGATAAAATTTGCTTCAGTGTAATTATGATCGTTGTACTTCATAAGTTTGCCTCCATTTTCCATTGTGAATTATGCATCAACAGACTTTTTCGAAATAGATGTTTTAACTGAAACGTTTTTAAGGTTTCCAAGCTTTCCGGTTAATCCATTAATCTCATCGATTTCACCAATCACTATAATTGTGATGACTGAAATGCCATATTGATCAAAGGGAATACCCGTTCTGCCTCTTACAATGCCCTTAAACTCTGAAATAATCTCATTAAATCTACTTTGAACGCCCTGTGCATCCTCTAGTATTGCGCTAATAACCGCTATTTTCTTAGTCATTTTTACCTCCCAAAACAAAATTGTTAATTATATGCCTATTATTCAACAGAACATTAAAAAAACCTTCTCAAAGAGAAGGTCATATCATAACAATAATGTTTAATCATGATTGATTACTTCCTTTCAGATTAGAATCTCTTCTCTGTTAGGCCGGTAAAAATTGTTAGACAAAAATCACAAGAAAACTTTGTTCTCATAATTTTTGAATTCATTTGTTAATATCTTATCAATCATTGATTAAACTGTCAAGTCTCTTTACAAATATTTTAAAATTTAATGATATGTGCTTGATTTCTACCTATGCGTTTCGACGCATAAAGGGCATTATCAGCACTCTTAAGAAGCAAATCTTCATCAAGCATAGGATTGTAATTTTCAAATAATGCCGCTCCCACACTGACGGTTATAACATTGTCTACGCCAACATCTTTATTGGGAATGCCAAGCTGCTTAACACCTGAAAGTATGCCTCCAGTCAATGCCTTGATCTCCGAATAATTTGTTTCTTTTAAAATAATCAAAAATTCATCCCCACCAAACCTATAAATATATGGCGTGTACTGTACTGCCTCATTTTGAATAATCTGCGAAATTTTCTTCAAGGCCACATCACCATCAAGATGACCATATTTATCATTATACTCTTTAAAAAAATCGATATCACATAAAATCGTTGCAATATGAGTTTGATTAATAAGGGCATGATTCAATATTTTTATAATGTCTTCATTTAAAGCATTTCGGTTTAGCAGTTCACTTAATCCATCCCTTCGGGAGATTTCTTCAAGTGTTTTATTCATGACGTGCATCTGTTCACTTTTAAGTGCATTTGTAATCGCAATAGAAATATAAGATGAAAAAACACGAATCATTTCAAGTTCATAATGATTAAAGCCATTCCTTTCATATTTCTGCAAGGAAAACACACCAATAACTTCCTTGTCATTAATTAAGGGGACATAAAATACAGATTCATATGGTACAACAATTTCAGGAAAGTTAACATCAAGTGACTCAAAATCATTGAGTTTTAACTGACTGTAGAAATTTGTATAAACTTCTTTTTTATTCCTAATCGTCCAAGCGGCTAAACTGCTTTTATTACTAACTTCAATGTCATACGAAAAGGTAATTTCATTATCGTGATACATGGTTCTACGTGTAATTAACCCATTGGGCTCATCATAAAGGGCAATTACAATCGCATCACATGAAATAAAACTAATTAACTTTTGAATGATTAATTTGATTAAAGCATCATAATCTTGTTCCTTAGAAATATCCTTGGATACTTCGTGAATAAATCGCATATTTTCAAATAAACGTTCATTATTTTCATGTATTTTTTGAACCAATTCAACTTCAGTCTTTTCAGATAATTGAAATATACTTGCTTCATAAATGTTATGCATCAATTGTTCATCGTATTCAACCAGCTTTCGATAACTTTCGAACCCCTCTTTAGTGAGTTCCAAAATTTCAGCTAACTCACAACTGGTTTTAAGCGCTTCTCTAAGGATTTCATGATCTTCAATTTTCTCAGAAGTTTCAACCACGCTTTGGCATAGTTCGAAAGCTTCTCGATGCATTTTGTTTTGGGATAGTTGCTTAACGCGTTCAAACTTAACATCATTTAACCCTGCAGCATCTTGATCTTTTTCAAAGAGCATTTCAGCTATATTCAGTTCATTTTCAGCCTCCGAAATAAGTGATAACATTCTGAGATACTTGCTAAATACGATGTGATAAAGGCCCTTTAGATCTCTTTTGGTATTTAAGCACTCTTTCATGATTTCAATATAATAGGGCACTTCATCTAAACGATTTAATTCTAATAGCAAATCAATTATATTATATGCAACTAAATATTTTGCCCTAATATTATATTCCTTGAGGGCCAATTCAAATGCTTCTTTATAATAATCAATTGCCTTTTCTTTCATGCCCATATCACTATAAATAATGGCGATGTTATTAAAAATTACGCTTTTATAATTTAGCTTTTGATTAACATCATCTGTTAAACGAAGAGCTTGATGATAATAATCAAGTGCCAGTGCATACCGTCCAACCTGACTATGAACTCTTCCCAAGATATTAAAGATTTTAAGGTCTAGGCTCACATCTTCAAACCCTCTAGACAGGTGCATGGCCTTAAGGCCAAGGTCATGAGCTTTGGAGATATCCCCAATTAATAACAATTCATACGCGTAGTTTATTTTTGTTCTGGCTTTTGAATAATCGTCATCAATTGGCTCAAGCATCTCCAGTAATGTCTCTAATTTTTCTAATTTTTCTCTATGGGAAATGTGATCATCATTTTCAACCTGA
>NZ_JBVBZF010000358.1:0-3537 GCF_057447755.1 Fusibacter sp.
ATAGGTTATACTAGAGAGATAGGTATCAATTATGTAAACCTATATTGAGAGGAGTCTCACGATGAAAGTATTATTAAGAGAAGAGTCAAACAAAGAGGTTAAAAAACAAGGTATGATCGCTGGTGTTATTTACGGTAATGATATCGAACCAATGAAAATCAAAGTGGATCGATTAACATTCCATAAAACCTTTGAAAAGATGGGACAAAGTGCGGTGTTTGCTTGTGAAATGGAAGGCAAAACACACAAAGTTTACATTAAGAATATTCAAAGAGAGATTATGACACCAGAAAAAATCATGCATTTTGATCTCTTGAGAGTATCGGCAAGTGATAAGATTCATGCAAAGCTTCAAATTCATATTGCTGGTAAAGAACTTCTTGAGAAAAAAGGATATATGGTTCAACAGAATACAAATGAAATTGACTGTAAATATCCAATTGATGAGAGCCCTTCAGACATCACATATGATTTGTCGACTGCAAAAGTAGGCGATACAATTTTGTTATCTGCTTTAGATATCCCGAGCTTTATAGAAGTACAAAGTGACCACGATTTAGTGATTGTATCTGTATCGCATCCTAGAGTTAAAACAGATATCGAAGATGAAAGCGATGATGAACCCAAACAATTTACAAAAGAAACAGAATAATGAATACGCCAACGGAGCGCTTATCGTCATATGACATAAGCGCTTTTTGTATGCTATAAATTTCGTCTTGTAAAATATTCAGTTTGGAGAGGCGTTAAAAAAATATTCACAATTGATAATAGAAATCATATTGTAATGATTACAAATTATGATATAATCTTTTTAGAACAAGCCAAGGCTTAAATATAATTTTACAGGAGGAATTTAATAATGGAAAGAATCGTAGGACAAAAAGCACCAGATTTTAACATAGCAACGGCTCAAGGAGATGGCAGTGGATTTGGTAGAGTATCTTTAAGTGATTATAAAGGTAAATGGTTGGTATTATTCTTCTATCCACTGGATTTTACATTTGTGTGTCCAACTGAAATTACAGCATACTCTAAAAAATATGATGACTTTAAAGCATTAGGTGCAGACGTACTTGGTGTTAGTATAGATAGTGAACATTCGCACAAAGCATGGATCAATAGTGATTTAGGTAAGCTCAAGTTCCCATTGGGTGCAGACTTGACTAAGAAACTCTCTTCGGATTATGGTGTTTTAATAGAAGACGCTGGTATTGCACTCAGAGGACTATTTATCATTGACCCTGAAGGCGTTGTAAGATACAGTGTAGTTCACGACTTAAACGTAGGCAGAAGCGTAGATGAAACCATCAGAGTTTTAAAAGCACTTCAGACTGGCGGCTTATGTCCAGTAGACTGGGAAGACGGCGATGCCTTACTATAGAGGCGTCTGTACATTTGCCCAAAGATGAATAAAACGAATGATGTATAAGAATACCCCCCGCTTAGAATGTAAGTGGGGGGTATTATAATGATAAAGGCGATAATGATTTAATGGAAAGTTCTTGAAATTTAAGTTAAAATAGAGTTAAAGATAAACGGTGTATTTTTTACATAATAAGGAGAGAGAAAATGAAGACAGTATATCACAATAAATTAGTTCGTGATAGAATTCCTAAAATTATAGCTGAAAGCGGTGCTTTATATGAAGTTTCTAAGTTAAGTGAGGTTGACTATATTAATGCTCTAAAAAACAAACTTGTCGAAGAAGTGCAAGAGTATATTGAGTCTGAGAATATTGAGGAACTTGCCGATATTCTTGAAGTCATTAAATGCCTTCATAAAACACATAATGTATCTGAAGCGGAGATGAAGCAAATTCAACTTAACAAAGAATCATTAAGAGGCTCATTTAATGAGCGAATTAATTTGATTAAAGTTGTTAAACCTAAGTAGGGGTTACCACGATTGAAATACTGAGGGCAGAAATATGATAGAACAAATTACAGTATATGATGAGCAACTCAATAAAATTGGCGTAGAAGACCGTAATACAGTTCACTTAAATGGTAACTGGCATTACGTTTTTCATTGTTGGGTCTATAACAAGTGTCGTAATGAAATTATTTTACAAAGACGAGCGGCAAATAAAGCTCTTTTTCCAAAAAGTTATGACGTTTCTTGTGCTGGACACTATAGCAGTGAAGATACTTTTGAGAGTGTGCGAGAACTAGAAGAAGAGCTTGGCATTAAGACCTCGTATGAACAACTTATTTATCTAAGAGATTTTAAGGATGTCTTTAAAGCAAATGAGATATATGATCGAGAGGTTGCAAGGGTTCATTTATTAATTGTTGATGAATTTGACCCTAAACCCACAACTCCCGAAGAGATTGACAGTATTGCAGTTTGCGATCTAGACGATTTCATCGCTTTGATTGCAGGTGCAACAAGTCATATCGCCATTAAAACACTACTAGGTGAAGCCTCCAATAATATCATTAATGGACAAATGCTCGTACCAAGAGAATTCCCTTACTATCAAAATATATTTGCATTAATTCAGGCACATATTACGAACTTGTAATGTCTTTGCTGGAACTTTCCTTTGTATTCAAGCGTCTTATTGGTATAAAACAAAAGACTTATTGGAGGAAAATATGAAAAAGAATATGATATTAGCATTAACAGGTTTGGTAGTAGCGACTCAGAGCATATTTGCTTTTGCAGATACAAGCAATGAAATTAATACGAACACGATATCAAATGCAGAAACCCTAGCGATTCCTACCCTATACCAAACCACATCGGCATCAGATGAAATTACATCTGCTACAATGAAAGATGCATTGGACCAGTTTAAGGTGATGTATTTGGAGAAGGCAATAGAACTGAATGAACCCGTGAAGTGGATTGATGGCGTTTTAATGGTCCCTGTTAAGCCTATAATGGATCAAATGGGTTATGAAACCAAATGGAATGGGGAAAAACAAGCTGTCGATTTTATCAAAGAGGCTCAGTTCACAAGTATTTATATTGGACAAAATCAATATTTTAAAAACAAAATGGCACCTCATGAACTCAGCCATGCACCGGTAATCAATCAAAACAGAACCTATGTCCCTTTAGAGTTCTTTACGGATATACTTGGGATTGGTCTAAGTGTTGAAGATAAAACAATTCAATTTTCTGACCGTGAAATGGCCATCCATGAAGGTTATATTCAGGACGTTAAAGTAAGTGAAAAGGGTGTGTTGACGATCACCATTTCATCAAAAGAGAAATCTGAAGGCCTTGAGGATCAAGTAATTGTTCATGGTGAAGAAGGCTATTCGATCATCAATTCAAGCATAGCGATCGGTGACTATATTCATGTGATTTCACCACCAATTATGACTTTGAGTTTACCGGGCCAAGCAAGTGCTTATGTCATTTATTAGTAAAGTCATTATGCAATAAAAGGCACATCTTATATGTATAAAAACGAAAGGTACTAGGATCGTAGGCGATCTCAGTACCTTTTTTTTAAAATCATTTGCTTTCATCTGGCTTTGAGCAAGGCGTATCAACTTGCGAAAAGTGGTTAGGTGATTATAG
>NZ_JBVBZF010000359.1:0-3536 GCF_057447755.1 Fusibacter sp.
AGACAAAGCTTTGAACTGCTTAAGTTCGTACATTTAGATAAGAGCATCAATTTGTAAACCCTGAATGACATTATTGTAGGGTGCACAGGATGCCTTTATTCTTTCATGTACTATTCAGATAGAATTATCACAAATTTAGAACCTGATCATCCTGCCTATCAACTGATTTTAAAGAACAAAAATCGGATGCTTAATCACAGGACTCTTCAAATGTATGACGATTTTATAGAGGACCATACAGTTGTGGTATATCCAGTTTCGACATCACAGATGATCTCTGTAAATGAGCAAATCCACAACATCATTTTGATATACCCTTCAAAGTTTGTGACAGATGAGGTTTTGGAGTTCGTCAAGAATTTTATGATCGTCAACGATGTCTTAATTAATATTGTATTAATGAGAGAGAAGATGTATGAGTTGATTGAAACGGACCCGCTTACGACCTTGCTCAATCGAAGCTCTTGGAATTCCAATCTGGAATATATTGTTCAAAAGGGCGCGCCTTTTTTCATCCTATTCATAGATATTGATGATTTTAAGACCCTAAATGATACCTATGGTCATCCGAAGGGGGATGAAGTCCTCAAGGTAGGAAGTGCATGGCTTAAAAATGCCTTTAGAGGTGAGGACAAGGTCTTCAGACTTGGCGGCGATGAGTTTGCAGTAACTGGACGTGTAATTCCAAGTTCAGTTAAGGGACTCCATAACAAACTTGAAAAATTGAACGCAGGTTTTAAGAAGGCTATTAAAACGTTTCTCGGAATCGATTTAAGCATATCTATTGGTGCCTTGATTACAGAAAACCCCAAAGATATTGAAGAAATATACACAAGAGTGGATGCCTTGTTATATGAGGCCAAGGCCAATGGTCGCGATCAAATTAATATCATATCAGACTTATAGATACGAAAGAGTGATGCTGTGCATGACTCTTTTTCTTTTTACCATTGACATTTTTCTGTGAATTTGTATAATTGTTTTTAAATATTCATACAGGAGGAAGAGAATTTGAACCGAAGAATTGAAGAGATTTTAGAATTTAATAGGCAGTATGTATCTGAAAAATCGTATCAAAAACTTGTGACTTCCAATATACCCGAAAAGAAGATCGTGATACTGTCATGTATGGATACTCGCTTAACAGAACTTTTACCTAAGGCCTTAAATATAAAAAACGGTGACGCCAAACTTATAAAAAATGCAGGGGCTACCATTATGCACCCATTTGGCAGTATTGCAAGAAGTATTATCGTGGCAATCTATGAGTTCGGTGTTGAAGATGTCTTGATTGTAGGCCATTATGGATGTGGTATGAGCCACCTCGACGGTAAGGCACTTCTAGACAAGGCGGTTGACAGGGGCGTGGAACTATCGACGCTTGAAATGCTGCGTTATTCTGGCATTGATATTGATCAGTGGCTCAAAGGCTTTGATTCGCCCGAAGCTGCAATTCATGAAAGTATTACACAATTACGCAATCACCCCCTGATGCCAAAGGATGTTAGAATACATGGTATGCTCATGCATCCAGAAACTGGCGCACTGGATATTGTGGTACTTGATGAGGGGAATCGGGATTAAACTAAACCGTGTAACCAAGTGATTTCAATGGTTTCGATTTGAACGCTCAAATGTTGAAATTAAGTGTTGAAAGCGATACACTTAAGAAAAATTGAACGTGTTCAAGAAAGGAGCATATTATGAAATCACTATTAAGAAAAGTGGGTATATTTGTTTTGGTAGCATTATGCCTATTAACCCTCTACTTGTTTAAGGAATATCGAACATTCTCAGACATCAAAGCTGAACGTATTGAGAAGATTAAGGAAAAGAGCACCCTTATGGTGACGGAGCTTGGTACGATTGAATATGCCATTCAAGGTGAAGGTAATCCTGTGTTGATGATACACGGGGCTGGCGGTGGTTATGATCAAGGCTTGCTTCTGGCGGACTATTTACTGCCAAAGGACTGCAAGGTGATTGCAATTTCGAGGTTTGGATATCTAGGCACACCATTGCCAGAGGATGCGACACCTAATCATCAAGCGGCGCTTTATAAAGCCCTATTGGATGAATTGGGTATAGATAAGGTAGATGTAGTTGGTGTTTCTGATGGTGGTCCATCTGCCTTAAAATTCAGCATTTTTTATCCAGAATACACCAAATCCTTGACCATGATTTCAGCCAAGAGCAAAACACCACCGCCATTGACACCAGTCCAAGCGGCAGTTTTCGGTACTATCTTTGACCATGATTTTCTATTTTGGATGATTACAGAGCATACAAAATCTCAGCTTACCAGTGTTCTTGGCGTTTCCATGGAAGTCCAAGAGAAAATGACTCAAGAAGAGCAAGATATGGCTACAGAATTTTTGGGCAGTATGAATCCAATTTCGCTCAGAAAAGCGGGGATATTCAACGCAAATGTCCAGTTTAAGACCCTATCACCTGAAGATTATCCTCTTTGGAAAATTAAAGCACCTACCTTGGTAATCCATGCTGAGGATGATACCTTACAGCCCTTTTATTATGCAGAATATACTCATGAACAAATTAAGGGGGCTAAACTCCTGTCTTTTCCAACTGGTGGTCATATGTTGTTTGGACATAAAGATGAAATCATCAGTGAAATTGACAAACTCTTTAAAAACCAACAATAAGGAGACGATCATGTCAGAGATAAAGGACCATCTCATTAAGGCTGTAAGGGCACTGTTAGAGGATGAGTTTGATGTGGATCAAATTACAGTGAGACAAATTGCATATGAAGCCCATGTGGCGACTGGTTTGATCAATTATCACTTTGGAAGCAAGTGGAATTTGATTGTGGCGGCAATTTCTTCAATTATTGAAGATGCTGCCATAGAAACCTTTGCAAAATTATCCAACCACCATGATGATCCTAAGCAAAAGCTAAGGGCTTTTTTAAAAGCCATGGCAGTGGTGGTCTGTGATTATAAAACTTATACCAGCTACCTAATTAAAGATGAGCTCCTCAGTAATCGTTTTAGTACGCCTAAGACCATTTTGAACCTACTTGGTGAAATAAAACCTCATTTGAGTTCACGTGAAATCAAATATATGGCCATACAAATCATAGCGCCCATCCAATATGTTTTTTTAAAGGAAGCGGGCCTCGCAAACTATCTTTCAGATGAATCAAATCAAATTGATGTGGTCAATCCGTCGGAAAAGGGTGGTGATTCCATGGACCTTATGGTAGAGTACGATTTTTTGGTTGAGTCTATACTTAAGTCTTTGGATATATGAGTCCATTTGTGAATGTGCATTAAAGCTAACATAGAGCCCTTTGCAATAAAAAGTTGACTGGAATAGTATAAAAATGGGTATGAAGATTCCGAAAGGAGGCTTACTATGCAAGTTTATCAGTGGACGGATGCATTAAAGACAAATAATGCTAAGATCGATACGGACCATAAAATGATTATTGAAAAGGCCCAAGAGTTAAGCAACGCTATGGCAGATGGGAAGGGCAGGGACCAAGTTATTGAAACTGTCAATTTCCTACAAGA
>NZ_JBVBZF010000360.1:0-3525 GCF_057447755.1 Fusibacter sp.
TGGAGAGGATGAAATCCTTAAATCAATTTATTTAAACCTAGATCTTAATGCACTTGAGTTATATAAACCAAGTGAAGTCCAATGTGTTGATGCAAGGCATTTGTTTGAAAAAATTAAAGCACTTAGAATACTGGATTTAGCGTGTGGGACTGGGTTGTTGTTATTGGCATATTTAGAACTGCAGCTCGTTGTAATGACAATTGCTGGTATTTCAAATTCAGACAAAATGACATTTATGACGGCCATGTTGTCTGAAAAGGTTTTTGCTTTTGACATCAATGAAGAAGCGCTTAGAAATTTTAAAAGTGTTTTAGTCACGCTAATGGCATGTTTAGGCAGTCATGAGCCAATCGATGAATCAAACTTTTTTTTAGGGAACAGTTTGATCGTAAACATGGATATTAAGGTAGATCTTGTGATTGGCAATCCACCCTATATTGGAGAGAAGGGCAACCTAGAAATCTTTAAAAGGGTAAAGCGTTCTGATTTTGGCTCGAAGTATTATGAAGGTAAGATGGATTACTTTTATTTTTTTGTTTACAAGGCATATGATTACCTTGAAGAGAATGGAAGTCTATGTTATTTAACAAGCAATTATTTCTTTACGGCAGATGGTGCTGTAAAGCTCAGACAATTTATTCAAGAGCACTTTAACTTCACTCAAATTTTAAATTTTAATGGCCTTCGGGTTTTTAAGAAAAAAAACCTACATGCTTGCATCTATACATTGACGCCAACCCCTCAAAAGACAATCAAACTTTTAGATGAGTATTTAAATCTTACTAAAATGATTTCTACTGAGGATATTTATCATAGAACTGGTACCTTTCATTTTATATCTGATGAAAATGCTTCAGAGATATTGTCGCTTCTGGATTTCAAGCTCAATCAAAAGCTTGAGGATTCCTATGATATAAAGCAGGGCATTGTCAGTGGTGCAGATCGAAATGAAGGCATGCCTGTCTTTGTTTATAAGGCTTGTGAACTAGATGCAATCCCCCAAGCTTTAAAACAAAATTTGAAGCCTTTTTACAAAAACAGTGATATAAAACATTTCAAACATGAAGACCAAACCCCATTTTTTATTCTTTACAGTGACAAAACGATAAAGGAGACTGCCTTGCTTGAGAAACTACTTGAACCACATCGGGCTAAACTCGAGAAAAGGCGTGAAGTTGTGAATAAGGTAAGGAAATGGTATGAGTTAACCTGGCCAAGGGATAAAAGTCTCTTTTCAAAGCCTAAAATTGTTGTGCCCCAACGCGCAAAAAGCAATTATTTTGCATATTCAGAAAATGAATTTTATGCATCTGCAGATGTTTATTATATATTGCCTAAATGTGAATTAGATGAAATAGCCCTTAAAGGATTGACAGCATTTTTAAATTCATATATTGTTTTATTGTATTTGTATTATAAGGGGAAGCGAAAGGGTGAAGCCTTAGAGCTTTATGCATCACCTTTAAAAACCATTCCCTATGCAACAGCCTTAATAGAACGGTTATCAGAATTTTATGATCTGGATGTGGAAATAGAAGTTAAAATGGCAGAAATCAATGATGTAATTTACGACTATCTAAATCTATCAAATGAGAAGAGAATGTGGCTCAATAATTTTGGAAGGAAGTTTTTATGAAGATTATCATTAAGCAAAAGAAAAAACCATACGAAAAATGGCTTAAGATCTTTGGCGTAATCGTCCTTGTCACGGTATTTTATTTGGCTATGAAACCTGAGATTCAAGTGGTTGAAAGGGCTCATGTAGAGGTGCCTATTATATCGGATGATGTCACAAGAGTGAAATCTGAAGTGTTTATCAATGGCTTCAAAGATGATGTTAAGGATATACGTTGGTTGGATAATCAAATCATTCTTTTCAAGGGCTCAAAAGATAATCAGGTTATTGAAGATTTTGAAATTGATTTGGAAGCCTTAAGTGTTGATAAAGTTAATCAGGATGATATAGAAAATAATATTTTAACCATTAAAGATCAAGCAGTAGAGCATTTTAACATCTTGCACATTGGAGAAATTAGAACGATATATTTTATCAATCAAGACAATTTATATGGTATATACGCCTATGATAAAGAGGGCAATTATACATTTATCACTGAAAATATGAAATTAGATGTAAATGGGATACCAATTATTCAAATATCTGAAAATGAAAAGAAAATGCTGTATATGGAAGCGTCTACGGATAAAATAGTGACCTATGATTTTGATACCAAGAAAAAGAAGATCATCAGTCATACTACTACAGAAAATGATTTTTACGACCAACTTTCCTTGTCTTCCGATGGTGGTTATATACTTGAGAAGATTAGAGGCGATATACCAAGTTTCAACTGCTTAGGTTCGGACAGTGGGAAACTTTATGTAGATCAGATCGAAGGGGTTAATCCTACTTTTTCTAAAGAAGGTGACCGTTTGTATTATTTTTACAACGGTGATATGACGTCTAATTTCACAGGTAAGAGATTAGGGATCATTACTTTAAGTAAAAAAGACATTAAGTACATCACAGCGGAAGCAGATGAAGTATTTTATAACAGACTAGTGCCTATGGATAATAACCAAGTTATATGTCTCAATGGTATTAACGAAGATGATGCATTTTTAATTGATGAAGTTATCATTTATAATCCAGAGACAAATGAAAAGAAAATACTCAGTGTATTAAAAGGCATGAAAATATCTCGTGATTGTGAGTTTGAGGTCAACGATCAAATGTTGATTTTTCCAGAGACAGACACACAATTAACCCTGCTAAATACTGAAACGCAAGCGGTGCAAAATTTTTATGACTTAACAAAGCTTGATGACCATTCGCTCTATATCAAGAATCAAGAAGGCTTTTTATTGGGTTATGCCAATACGATTTATAGGATTGATCAACATGGAAAATCTATGATTTATCAATACGAAGGTGATTACTTAACCTCATCAATATCACCAGAGGGCGATAAAATGTTTATCGTCAGTAAGCAGAATGACAAACTGAATTGCGTTATTACCTTTAAACTTGGAATAAAATATTAAATAAACTCCCATATATTGCCATATAGTAAAACTTGTGTTACGCTAAATGGAATAATATGGGAGATTTTTTATGCGTAAAATTAAACGATCATCAATAAAAAGTCATAGTTTTTGTCAAACTGATGCTAGTGGCCTGGCATTTACGAGACTTCTTTTAATCGTCAGCCTAATCCTAACGCTTTTTATGTACACATGGATGTCTTACACCTATAAAGAAATGGTAAGGGCGTATAGGATATCTACATCTTCAAATATTAAGCAAGAAGTTGATGTGAGAACATTTTGTGGCCATGTCAGTTCAATAGATAGGGAAAAGGAAATCTTGATATTTAAGAGTGATGCTCTTAATTCAAAAATCATGATTTACTTGAATCAAATGGATAAAGAGGAGAAAACTAAGCTTTATAAAGCGCTAGAGTCAGGTGAGAATACATTTGAGATCAAAATTGATGTAAATGAGAGACAATTTAGAGATACACA
>NZ_JBVBZF010000361.1:0-3483 GCF_057447755.1 Fusibacter sp.
AATGGATGACGAACCAGTAATCCATTCCTATTTTGGCTTAGATGAATGTGATCAATACTTTGAAGACATGGAATTTGTATTAAAAGAAAGAAGAGTCGTTGAGCGCATATTTGAAGGTGATAAAATTAAACAAGGCTTTATTGATTTTATCATGCGAAAGATTTAGAAATCATTAAATAAAATATACTCATTTTAAGAGTAATATATAACCGATAATGATGAAGCACAAGAAACTTAAAATATTGGAGGGTACACTTGATGACTACATATGAAGAAGGGCTCAAATTGCTTGAGCAAACTTTTGGAAAGGGTAAAGATAACATTATCTCCTTAGGTACGATTGCAAGAGAATGTAACTCTGAAGGCAAGCCTCGACCAGTTGTAAGAAGTGTTGATGCCTATTATGAATCTGGTGTTTTCTATCTTGTTACACATGGAAAATCTAATAAAGCACTTCAAATTTCAGAAAATCAGGAAGTTTCAGTATCTGGATGTATGGAGATGTTTACAGCTAATGGTATTGGTGAAAATCTAGGATGGGTTCTAAAGCCTCAAAACTTAGAAATTAGAAGCAAGTTAAGAACTTGTTTTGCAAATTGGTATGATGTGGCGAATAATGAAAAGGACGAAAATTGCTGTATCTTAGCCATTCATTTAACTAAGGGGACTTTGAATATAAACCATTGGGAAAAACTATATCATTTAGATTTTGTTAACAAGACCATTATGAAAGACGGCGGCATTTATTAAATATTAAGTCGCAAGTATACTAACGCCGTGTTCTTTTGTCATGACCTTAGCCGTTTATTCTAAACTCGTTTTAAGACCCCTCAGAAGGAGAACTATCAAAATCATGGACATTCAAAATTACTTAAATAGAATTGAAATCTACACTGATTTACAAGTCAACTTAAGCTCATTACGCCTTATCCAGCGCCAGCATTTACTAAGAGTTCCTTTTGAAAATCTCGATATACATCTTAATAAAAACCTTATATTTGATTTAGAATCTTTATATAATAAAATCGTAATCCAGAAACGTGGCGGTATATGTTATGAACTCAATTGGATCTTATATCATTTACTAGTAGACCTTGGATTTAATGTTAAGATTCTAGGTGGAAAAGTTTTAGAGCCTAACGGAACATATTTCGATCATATGTTATTGGTGGTAGATTTGAACTCAAAAGAGTATCTTGTAGATGTAGGCTTTGGTGATAATTTTTTAGAGCCCCTGGCGTTTGATATAGGCTATGAACAAAACGATCAAAAGGGATTATTCAAGATAAGTCAAATTGATGAAAGTCATTTTGAGCTTAAAAAGTTTTCTGATGAAATTAAGGATTTCGTCACTGAATATACATTTGAAAATGCACCTAAGAAAATTGAGGATTTTCAAAGCAGAATAGACTATTTTATTCATAATAAAGACTCAATTTTTAAAAAGAATCTATTTTGTTCACTTGAAATGGAAAACGGACGGCGTTCATTAAAACAGGACAAGTTTATACTTACTCAAAACGGAAGTGTTAATACAAGTCAAATAAACTCGCCAGCTCAATATATAGAATATTTAACATCTCATTTTGAGATAAGTCTCAATGAAATTGAACAAGGAAAAATTAGCATCATTCAGTCAGAAATGAGCTCTAACTAATTATAATTATTCATAGGAGAATTTAAATGAGTCATGCAGAACAAATAGTACAAAAACAGCTCGATTACTACAATGACCATCATTTGGAAAATTTCATATCAACTTATCATGATGATATCGAAATACTCAGCTTAGAAGATAACACTTTGATACTGCAAGGAAAAGAAGCCTTAAGAACAAAATACCGTGAACGATTCGAGGTTCAGAAGGTACAAGCAGACTTGGTTAATCGAATTGTAATTGGCGATAAAGTAATCGATCATGAGCACGTTCGGGGCATAAAAAAAGATGAGATTATAAAGGCTGTCGCAATTTACAAGGTTGAGGATCAGCTTATTAAAAAAGTTTGGTTTATATATGAGTAGGAGCAATGATGAAATCAGAAATTTTACAAGGGCAAGTAGACCGCTGTATAGATGTATTTTTAGAAGCTGCCCACTGGGGCAGAAGAACTGATAAAAAATTATGGTCGGACGAAGATTTAAAGAGAGAGAATCTCTTAAAATATTACAAGCCATCAGAATTCTATTTGATAATGTTAAACAATAAGGATGCAGGGGCTATGGTAATTCAGTGGGAAGATCCTGTCTTTTGGCCTGACTTTCCTAAAGGTGAAGCCGGATATTTACATAAACTCTGCATCAGAAGAGCATTTTCAAGTATCGGATTATCAGATCATATGATACAGATTGCAATATCAGAATGTAAAAAGCGGAATATCGGAAAGCTTAGATTAGATACCGGATGGAAAAATACCAAGTTACGTGAGTTATATGAACGAAATGGATTTAAACTATATGACCAATTCGATGTTGGTAATGGAAGTTACTTTGCAAGATATGAGTTAGAAATAATATAAAATCTAGCCTCAAATGATTCCGTAAATTTATGAAATACTATTATAATTCATTCACATCAAATAAAATCAAGGAAGTAGAGCATATGAAAATCGAAAAACTCTTAGAATCACACCTTAAAGAATGTTCAGACATTTATATTGAGACCTTTAACAGTGAACCGTGGAACGACAACTGGGATAGTACGACATCATACAACAGACTAAAAGATATCTATAATACACCAGGATTTTATGGACTTGTCGTTTTAGAAGATGAAAAGATCATCGCGGCTGTTTTAGGAAATATTGAACACTGGTATGAAGGTAAAATGTACAATCTAAAAGAAATGTTTGTTAATCAAAGCCTCAAGCGTAATGGCATCGGAAGTAGCCTAATGGAAGCATTGGAAAATTCATTAAAGGCTTTCGACGTAAACTCTATTACCTTATTTACAAGCAAAGGCGATCTAACAGAGAAATTTTATAATAAAAATGGCTATTTGACCTTTTCAGATATGATTATGATGCATAAAAATATCTAGTGGTCTTTCCTGTATTGGGTCAAATCAATAGCTTACATGTGAGAGCTCATTTTATGAACTCTAAAATCTCAATTATATGATTAGGGTCGTTCAAAACGATATTATAATTGAGTGCTTAACTTATAAACTCAACACAAGATAAAGAAATTATTGAAAT
Source organism: Fusibacter sp. (assembly GCF_057447755.1). Lineage (NCBI taxonomy): Bacteria > Bacillati > Bacillota > Clostridia > Eubacteriales > Fusibacteraceae > Fusibacter > Fusibacter sp. The sequence goes on from NZ_JBVBZF010000361.1 coordinate 3,195, forward strand.
CGTTAATAAGAGTGCCAAGATTGAACTAAGACTGACGCTTCTAGACATTGTATCAAAACATCATCAGGAGGAAACCATGAAAAAGATAAATTTAGTTGGACTAATATCCATCACCCTTGTTATTGTAGCGCTGTTGATCCTTGGATTTTTACCCACCATATCAGATTCAACACGATACAGCATTTTACAAAATAATGGTGGTTCCATGGACACCGCTTCACTTGATAGACTTGCTTCATATACTCTTGATTTCTATAGAAGCTTCGCTTACATTATGGCTGCTATCGGG
>NZ_JBVBZF010000362.1:0-3477 GCF_057447755.1 Fusibacter sp.
AAATATTTTGGTTATTGCCTCTGAATCTATACCTGGTCCATTATCCTTAATATAACACAAAACATGTTCCTTATTCTCAAGCGTACAAATCTCAATACTGCCGTCAGGCTGATCTTTTAAACAATTAATTGCGTTTAATACCAAGTTCATCACAGCCTGTTTCATCTGACCCTTATTACAATAAATTTCTGCATTGCTTTTGTATTTTTTAGTCACGGTTTTCACAGATTTTAATTCACTCTTTAAAATAAACAGAACTTCATCAATTATATCATTCATTTTTATTTTAACATAATCATCCTTGCTGTTGTCTCTGGCAATATTGCTTAAGGAAGCAATCATTTTTTTGATTTTATGAATATTGGTTTCACAGTTCATTACAACTTCATCAATCTTGAACTTTGTCTCATCGAGTATATCTTTAGAACTTAGATCGCATGCTTTGACAATAGTGGACACATCAAAAATTTCATCTTCTATATGGCTTAATGGTATGCTGATTTCGTTGGTAAGGCCTGATAAAAGTTCACCAACTGCAGTCATTTTTTCTTTTTCAATAATATAGCTTTGAGTTTCCTTAAGCACCTGGTTCACGCGCATTAGTTCTAAATTCTGCTTTTCGAGGAGTTCCAATGCTCTCAAGAGTTTTTTGTCGTTTTCAATTTCCTTTAGGACAGATCTGACTCTAGAAGTAAATTCAATTTTATTGAAAGGCTTCTGAATATAATCTATTGCACCAAGCTCAAAACACTCTTTAAGAACTAGAAAATCATCTACAGTTGTAAGCATAATGACTTTAAAATTTCGAATCCAATTGCGTTCATTAAAAATCTTCAAGAGATCCACACCGCTTAAACCTGGCATGATAATGTCAAGCAAAATGAGATCCACTTCGTTATTTTCAAGTATTTCTATTGCATTTTCACCACTCGATGCCGTTAAAATATTTTCGCCTACATGATTTTCAAGTAACGTATCCTGTGCAATTATAATATTCATCTTACTATCATCCACAATTAGAATTTTCATTTTTAAGTTCCTTTCATCTTAAATTTGGGTCTAAATTGAAGAACCCCTTAATCATTATCCTCGTTAATTTCATCGTAATTGACAACTTGATTTCTACCTTTTTCCTTGCCCAGATACAAAGCATCATCTGCCATTTTCAAAATCTGCCTGATATCATATTTGCTATCATAAGCTTTTAATCCAATTGTTATGCTGATATATATTACATGCTGGGTGAGATCACTTCTGAATGGGTGCTGTGATACGGCTCTTCTAATACGCTCAGCTACAATAACCCCTTCTTCTTCTGTCGTGTCTTGTAGTAAGACTGTAAATTCTTCGCCTCCCCATCTACCGATAACATCATATGGCCGTGCAGATTTCTTTAACAATTGCACCAAGCCAGACAATATTTCATCTCCAACCATATGACCATAGGTATCGTTAACATTTTTAAAGTAATCAATATCACAGATCAGTACGACAAATGGCGTTTCTTTTCTTTTATAGAGGCTGACACTTTGATCTAAGATTTCATACATACCTCTTCTATTGAACGTTTGTGTGAGCAAGTCTGTTTTAGAAAGACCTTCTAATCTGCTCTCCATTTCAATTCGATCAGTTATTTCAACCCCAGTTGTCGCAATATAATCTAAATTTCCAAGATCATCACGAATGCCAAACATTGAGATGGTATAAACATGCTCATTATTGCCAACATCCATTAAAATGACGTCTTTTTTAATGTAGAAGCCACTGATGATTTCGTGAATGGCTTCATCTATGAAGGTCCTCAAATCACTCGAATGTGCCCACCACTTTGAATTCGAAAAATACTGGCCACGAACTTCTTCGATCCCTTTTCCAATTAAGTTTAGCGCTGATTGATTGGCATATATTAAATTACCCTCTATGTCAAGGATCATGGCTAGAGCAGTGGCCTGATCGAAAACATATTTAAACTTTCGTTCACTTTTTTCCAAAGACTCGTTGATGTTAATGGTCTTGAAATACAAACTAAGTATGACAATTATGCCCACCAAGGATACAATAATTGGCATGATTTTACTGAAAATAGAAACATATAAGCTCATTCTATTTACGATGACGTAGATACTTAATGGAATATTTTCAAGGGGTAAAATGAGCAAATAATAATCCCCATTTGTAAATATTTCTTGTTCAACTCTCTCTACACCCTCTAAATTTACACCAAAATTTAATTTTAAATATTCATTTGAAGTCAGATATTTTCCTTCAATCTCATTTCTGTTTGAAGCAATAACTTGGTCATATTCATTAATAAGTGCATAATTCATTAGACTATTTGACTCAAAACTTAGAACACTTGATAAATCTTTGAGCGTATAGTCAATAGATAAAGATCCCAAGAACTCATCATTTCTATAAATTGGCTTGGAAATCGTAATCATTGACCCCTTACCCAATTGGTCTTCATAAACCTTTGTGAAACGCATAGCCCTTTCAGGATCAAACTCAGGTAAGACAAGTTTATAAAATTCAAAGTCATATATTGCAGGTATATAACTATCAGCATTATATGTGGTATTGGGATAGATATTGATAAAATTATTCTTTGATAAATAATAGATCCATTCGATGCTTTTCAAATTGTTTTTTATGGTAATAAAGGTATTTTCAAATGAGAGTATATTGGCGATTTCATTTTTAGTGGTTTGATTAAGGTCAGGTTCTGAACTTATACCCGCAAGAGAAATCCGTCTATCGACCACCTCATAATTGTTACCCTTACGCTCTATTTTCTCATTAAATATATGTTGATGACCATTCATAGCTTCTTCCATTTGATCTGCTAATAAGTCGAGTTGTTGGATTGAAGAAGTCATCAATCCTTCAACATGCTGTCTAATATAGATGCTTCTTAAATTAATATCATTCATGGCATTTTCGTAGGAACTATTGAGCTGGATCAAAATCGCGATTATTAAAAGTCCCAATAAAATTATATTTATAATACATTTCCGAGTGCATTTCACCAGCAACACCTCCATATATTTATGCTCTTATTAATATATACACCATTATCCGTAATAAAATCACGATTATAATCATTTGAACTTAAAAGTTTATTTGCATCTTTCAGATATTATAAGCCATGTAAAGGCGTTTGAAGTTTCCTCATCACAACTTTAGCGCGAATTTTGTTGTATACAATTACTTAACGACTAAACCTTGTCTTGACGTTAACGTTCTCATCTAACCGCTTTTGAACATTCTTACTCAAAGCTGGATGAAAACTAATAAATACAACAAAAAAAGTCTACTGAAATCAATCAGTAGACTTTATCTTAAAATTCTGCGTTTTTAACTGTTCTAGGGAAAGGAACTACATCTCTGATATTGCCCATTCCTGTTAAGTACATAATCATTCTTTCAAATCCCAAGCCGTAACCAGCATGTCTAGTGCCACCATACTTTCTAAGCTCT
>NZ_JBVBZF010000363.1:0-3442 GCF_057447755.1 Fusibacter sp.
GAAATATTGGAGATCCCTTGTTCCACCTTAATATCACTCACACTTTGTAGCGGAATCATCATGCCAGATTGTGTTGCGATGAAAAGGCTTTTTAGGGTACCAAGGTCATCGATTTCACTAAGATCTCTCTTAATGATAACATCAACTTCATCATTTCCAACGCGCATAGTGGTCGCTTCAACACCGCCGATTTCACCTCTTAGCTGAAGGGCAATGTTACTCACATTTGTCCCTAGTGGAATTGCCTTGAGTTTATCCACCTCAATCATAATTTGAGGGACGCCGACTGTTACAGATGAATCGATATTATAAACACCATCTGTTTTTCTCAGATAGTCAATAACCTCATTGGAGAACTTAAAAGTATCTTCTAGGCCTTCACCCTGTATCTTAAGAACAATTGGTTTACCCACAGGAGGACCTGATGCAATCCCATTTACAGAGATTTTGGCACCACTGATTTTAGAGGTTTCTTGTTGAATATCCTCAAGCACTGAAAAACCATTTTGAATGTGATTGTCAATGGTCACGCTGAATTTTACAAAGTCAATTTCTTGTCCACCTACTGTGACATTATAAGAAACTACCGCTTCATTTTTTAAGATAATTTCTTCAATTTCACTTGCTATTGCCTCATTTTGACTTAGGGTCGTACCACCAGGCGTGTCCACTAGTATTTCAAGTGCATCCGGTTCACTCTTAGGGAAAAAAGCAACTTTAAGAATGCCTGTGCCAAATGAAGACACACTGCCAACTAAGAGTAAAAGCCCTATTACAACCACAAGAAAACTGCGTCTTTTTTTACTGACGATCCATTCTACTAAACGCCCATAGGCTCTGGTGATTCGCGTATCTTCGAAATCTTCATCGCCTATGGTGAGAATTTTTAGGGTAATAAGTCCTGTAAAAACAAGCATCATGATCACTGCCAATACAGTGTTGCCATTAAAATTAAAGGCATAAAAGCTTAGGGCGGCAACCATTAAAATGGCCATGATATTTTTTAGCCACTTTACCTTGCCTGTGCTGTGATGTTTTTGATCCTTTAAGATTCTAGCCGCAATACTAGGGGTAATCACAAGGGAAACAAATAAAGAAACAGTAAGAGTAATCATAATTGTAAGTGGAATCGTTGATACAAAAGCACCTAGTATTCCAGGTAAAATTACAAGTGGGAAAAATGCCGCAAGTGTGGTAAGGGTCGATGAAACAATCGGGTAACCCACTTGATTTGTGCCTAAAAAAGCAGCCTCTTTACGCGTAAATCCGAGTTTTTTTATCCGGTCTATGTTTTCCATGACAATAATGGAGTTGTCTACCAATAAGCCGAGTGCCACGATCAATCCCAAAATTGCAAAGGTGTTAAAGGTAATGCCAAACAAATTTAAGAGCCCTAACGTGCCTAAGAGACTTAGGGGGATGGTGATTGATACGATCAAGGATTCACGAATGCCTATAAATAGAAAGAGTACGATAATAACAACGATTAAGCCAGATAAGGCACTTGATTGGATATTGGCTAAATCCTCGCCAACACTCTTTGCCATGTTGTCTGAAATATAGATTACTGCGTCTTCGGGATAGGCTGTCCCTTTAAGCTTAGCTATTTTATCTTCTATCAACTGACTAGTACCAATAACATCGCTGTTGACCTTTCGGTTGACTTTCATAAAAATAGAGTTCTGTGACTTGTCATTAATGCCTTTGATAAAGGTTTTGTTAATTGAATTAACCGTTTCAGTGCCAAATGAAACCTCAGCTAGGTCCTTAATAAAAACTTCTTGTCCAGAGCTACCTGTCACCACGACGTTCTCAATTTCTTCAAGTGCTTTAAAAGACTCATCAACCCTTAATGTATATCGAACGCCATTCAGCTCTAAATCTCCCACAGGAAGGCTAAGATTTGAAGCACTAATTGCATTTTTAATATTGGTCATGGTCATATTATAAGTGAGCATTTTATTTTCATTGGTGATAATATGGATTTCCTTCACACTTGTGCCAAAGAGATCTACACTATCGACACCCTTAATACCTTCAAGCTCATCTTGGAGGTTTTCAGCCATTTGTGTTAAGGTTTCAGTATCGTAATTGCCATTTACACTGATATTCATAAGTGGAATTTCTGATGTCTTAAAGATAAAACTTCTTGGTGTCAATACACCTTCTGAAAAATCGATTTCTCTAAGTGCATTGTCTACTTCAATTTTTTTGTTTTCGATATTGACGGATTCCTTAAATGAAATCGTAATGATAGAAAACCCAAAGGTAGAATCCGAGGTGATTTTATCAATATCCTCAAAATCCTTTACTTTGTTTTCAACCTTCTCTGTTACCAACAATTCAACGTCTTCAGGACTTGCCCCTGGATAAAGCGTTTGAATGGTAATTGCCGGAAAAACGATTTCTGGCAATGATTCCTTTGGTAGTGAAATTAGTCCAACTATACCTACACTAACAATCATAATCATCAGTAGCAGTGCCAATTGAAATTGATTTATAAATGCATTTGATAATCTCCCAATTAGGTTGATCTTCATATTGCTTTCGCGTAAATTATTTTTTGTGTCCATTAGATCGCCTCCAGAACCTCTTCATAACTTGAGACAAATTTAGTATGTCTATTTTTAGTATTTAACGTCACATATTTTGATGCCTTACCTCCAATTATAAAGGTTTTTTCAGATAATAAAACATCTTTTTGAACATTGTTCATATATTTTTCCAAGGGGTCTATTAACTCCGGCATGGTGATGGAAATTAATATTAAATCAATCTCGTTTTTAAGTACAAAATATGATAAATCTGCCACAGGAATTGCCGATGCCATGTAAAAAATCTCATACCCTTGCATGCCAAGTAGCTGCATAACCATTTTGATTGGAATTGTATGTTGCTCCAATGGTGCTGCCATACCAAGTATTTTTATACTTTTTGTTAAGTCTTTTTCATTGGACCTAATATTTTGATAGACAATATCCATTATCTCATTGATTTTCTGAGAGATATAGTGTTCATCTGCAACACTGATCATCTTAGTCTCCCATAGCCAACCAACCTTAGTCAAAGCATATCTAAAAACCTTCAAATAAATCTCACTCACCTTGACATCATTTTCAATCATGTGATTTATCATAGATAATGCAGCAATCTCATCCTGATTCATAATGTGTTTTAAAAACAAATCAGAAATTTCAACCCAATCCATTTCCACATGAGCACGACAAACAAGGTCATCCAGCGAGATTTTAAAATACTCAGCAATCTTCATTAAAATGTCGTGACTTGGTATTCGATACCCCGTCTCATAATTAGCAATTGCAGACTGAGCAATACCAATATTCTCAGCAAGTGATTTTTGGCTCAATTTATTTTCTTTTCTCAATTTTTTTAATTGTTCACTAAATTTATCCATTTGAATTTCTCCTTGATTAATCTATAC
>NZ_JBVBZF010000364.1:0-3435 GCF_057447755.1 Fusibacter sp.
ATCAAGCTGCCTAGAATAATAATCGAGGCTCTAAAAAGCATGGGCAAACAGATCATTGAAAAATAAACGGATGCGTCATGATGAATCTGTACATCAGCACCCATCCACTTTGGAATGAATGGACTAAGACTTAGGGCTATAATACCTTCGACCACGCCAAGACCGATTAAGAGGATTAGGGCTTGATCAGCTGTGCGTTTGATAGCTTTGGGATCATCATCACCTATGGCCTTTGCCACCATTGCCAGGAAACCAATGCCAATGGCGAACAAGGGGCTGTTGACCAGCCAATTTAACGATGTACTCAGTCCGACTACCGCTGATGCATGAGCACTCACTTGCCCAACCATGGCTGTGTCTATATACTGAACAATCGTCTCTAAAAAATACTCAAGGATGGTTGGAAGTGCTAATACAAGCATGGTCCAGAAGATCGCTTTATTACTTGAGTCCTTATTTAAATCTCGAAGCATAAATGCAGAACCCTTTTTACTTAGATCAGTGTTCATTTACCATGCACCGAAATAAGCGATGGTGATGCTCGAGTTTCTTGCGCCTGAAGCCATGCAGTTCTCTATAGATTCACCTGAGAGCATTGCCATTAGGAAGCCAGCAATATAGCTGTCGCCTGCACCCATGGTATCGACAACTTCACATGGCTCTATGCCATAGGTGTAAAACCTGTCACCATCATATGCCAAACTTCCCTGTTCGCCTCTTGTAATCACAACAACCTTGGGCCCTTTAGCGTGAAGCATTTTCATCATAGCTTTTACATCATTTGTGTCTAAATGATCGTTGGCAAAAAATGCGTAATCGACAAAAGGCAGGGCAATCGAAACGATAGGATGGTCAAATTTATCTGCAAAGTCAAAGGCAATAGGCTTTCCAAATTCCCTTAAAGACTCAATTTCATGCTCTATCTTCCCCCAAATTCCTGAAATGATTAAATCATGACTACCTGCAAATTGCTTGTCGTCATCGGTAAGCATAAACTGCTCCAACACGCCCTCGTGATAATCACCAAGCACACGGTTGCCCTTGTCCATGGTGACTTCAGTAATGGCAGTTTTGCCGGATATAGTATGAAGATGTGTGATGTTCACTTGTTTTGAAGCCAATGCTTCTTTAATAAGCGTTCCGTAAGCATCATCGCCAACCACACCTATATATGAGGCATCATGTCCAAGACGCTTGCAATAAACGGCCACATTTACAGGATTGCCACCCGGAAAGGCTTCGCTTGTTTTTACATATAAATCAATACAATTGTCCCCTATGGTTACGATTTTGTGTTTCATTTCGCTCATATTACGTCCCCCTGCACTTTATAATTTCTAATAAATGGATGTTATATCTTATACAATACAGTATATAATAAACATACGTCAATGACAATATGTTATATAACGTTATATAACGATTATGGGATTTGTTATTTGATGAGATATAAGGTGGTTGTGGTTAGTAAATCTCTGTCCTTGCTTTTAGCTTAAATGATGAAAAACAACATTTGAGCCACCGTCGATGTGTCAAACCAATTTTTGCTGATGCTGTTTGAGGTCCAACATTCCTCATGACAGCTTTCGGCTCAAACTTTGTTGTATACAATAATAAAAGCGCCCTTGATTGAGCGCTTTTATTACAACCATTTTTCTATTAACTTCTTATAGCTCCCTATACTCCCACCGTGAAGTGCAAGCCCATTTTGGACAAAGGCACTAGGACAAAGTATTTTGATGTCCATTTCACCTTGTCCCATGCCATTGCCCTCATGTGTGCAAAATACTTTAATGGTCTTTCTTGAAAAATCGTAATGTTCAAGGAGGGTTCAAAAAAGAATTAACATAATGCTCCAATAGTTGGGATATCCTAGGTAGATCGTATCATAAGCGTCTAAATTTTTAGTTTTTTTATATTTAGGTCTTTTGCTCGCCTTTAAGTCGGCTTTTGCCCCATCTGTACAAGTGTAATATTCAGCACAGTAATCCTATACAGGTTCAATTTCAAATTGGTCTGAACCAGTGAGCTCTTGAATGATGTTTGCAGCAACTTTAGTATTACCAACTGACAATTATCTGATTCTGCCACTGATATAATTGTCTCCTTATTGTTGAAAAATAAATGATTAAAGATTTTGATATTTTTACCTCTATTAATTGTTAAAAATTTATTTTTCAAATGTTTTATGGACTTCTTTTAAACGAACTATGATCTTCAAATGCTGAGAACAAACAACTTCACGTTGACCACAGCTTGTACAATTTGATGCTTTCCCTTACCTTTAGTGTGGTCCCCATAGTACCAGTCACTGTTCCAGTCGTTGAATTGGTTTTGGCATTATAATCCGCGAATAAGTCAGGGATAGCAATTTTTGAAGGTCAGCCGTCAACACAATATTGACTAGCTGTACAAGCGATATTATCTTGTCGTTTAAGAATTTCTCTAACATATTTCACTAAGAGAAACTCTTCATCTGTAAAGGCTTCAAAATCGGTCATGTAGCTGAGAATGTCACTCATTTGATCAATGTTACTCATACCGCTCATGACCAAACCAATTTATCAAACGACGTACAATATCGAATGACATAACTTTTGTCATTGCTATAAGAATCAAATACTACTTTAGCTTCAGCTGGCAGATTGACATGATTGCCACCTTTTACAGGCTCTAAAACAATTACTGGCTTATTGTATTTTTCGCAGATTTGATAGCATTCAAACCCTTCAACTCCCAGATCATCGAAATCTGCATAGTTAAATTGGATTTGAACAATTATAATGTCTGGATGTTCATGTAATATATGTTATAAAACTTCTGCTTTTTTATGAAAGGAAGTGCCTAGATGCTTAATCTTACCATTCTCTTTTAATTTTCTAGCCACATTGCAAGCGTTATAACTCACCTACTTTTCATAAAAGTCAGAATAAAGAGCATGAAACAAGTAATAATCAAAATATTCCCATACCTGTATTTTTGAGCTGCATTTCGAAAAATGGTAATACCTTATCGTGGCTTCCAGAATAGTTGGTTGTCATTTTATTCGTAAGAATGAAAACCTCTCTTGGAAAATGTGACGTTAAACATTCTAAGATATTCATAGTCTTTTAGTTTTAACTTACGAAATTATCAATACTCGCCATTACTCTCCAGATTTATTTTTCATAAATTTCTCCGTTGTATAAATTGAAATCGATGAATAGTTAAAAAATGAAAATACCACTGCATATAGGGCTGTATATTTTAAGTCTCTTTTTCCCATCTGGTATACGAGGTTTAGTAGAAACATTGAAATTATGGTATTGATAATCCAGGTTGTGAGTTTTCCAAACCGCCTTATCATTCGAGCTCTTATTTTAAGATTCTTTTCAATAACCAGCTCGAAAATTGTAAAACTAATAATTACAACAAATAGTAATACTAAAAATTCTG
>NZ_JBVBZF010000365.1:0-3411 GCF_057447755.1 Fusibacter sp.
AAGTAAGTAATTATTAAAAATATGAATGCTAATCAAGAAATTATAGAAATCTAATAGTTTTGAATACGGAGGGTTATATTGAATATGATTTACAAGTTTAGATATTTTTTTATTTTAATGGTCGTTTTGTTTATTTTAATTTTATTACGTCAATATGGAATCTTTCCATTTGATAATGCTCTAGTGTTAGATCCTTTAAATGTTCCTAAATATATTTTTATACAGAGATTATCTTTCGTTCTTTCTCTAGCATGTTTTTATATGGTATTTTATATGATATTCAAAATACGCCGACTTTATTTTAAACCTAATCGTTATAAAATAGACGAGAAAGAGATTGAACCGTTGTTTGATAAATACTTGAAAACATTAGTTGTATGTTTGTGTTTGTCCATTGTTTTATCTGTTCTTCCTATTTTGCTTTTGTGGACTGGTTTGATATAGTATGACATTTATTCGTTGAATCTCCAGGATATAAAGCGGTTTTTGTATGACGTGTTTGCCTATGGCTTCACGTCATGGCGAACGCTGCTGCGTTTTTAAAAAAGTGAAAAAGCGATAAGTGCCTAAGAGGTTGCTCCCCTCTTAGGCACTTATCGCTTTTTGATTAGGTGCTAAGGCTAAGAATAGATTTCGAACTTTCGGACATCAAGTAATTTTTTGAAATTTTTAGCTTTGCAAAAAATTGAAAAAAATTTCTTGACCCCCTACAGCAAGCGATACTGCTTCACTTCATTACACCAAGCGAAGCTAAAGGGTTTTAGCTTTACTCGGTTCATTCCATTATGCTATATCGTTCAAAATTATTCTAAATACTATACTTCCCCACCCACCGCCCTTTTGAAATGCTTTTATGGGGTTTCGCCCCCAAACGACGAACACACTTCACAAAGCTAATGGTTTGAAACCCTTCTGTCAAGCTGTTTTCAAGGAATTTTATTTTATTAAATTTGTGCTTTTATGTTGCATTATCGTCTGTTTTGCGGTATAATTATCTTGTAAGGTAATTCAAATAAATGATTTTAAGGAGCGTACACCATGAAAAGTGCATTAGAAAAAGGTTCTACATTGACCAATAGCGAAAAAGAATTTATAAGAAATCAGTATTTGGTGATTAGACAACATAAGGACAAGTATAAAGAACGTAGAAAAGATAAGATTGTTCCTGATTCAATTGATGAATACTTAAAAGATAATATCCGCATGTTTCGCTTATCTTTAAAAAGAGTTCTTCAAAACTCAGACATACAAATTGATCCTAGAATAATTCTTTATTATTCTGATTCAACACCTGATACCACTAAGCAAATATTTTTTTTAAGAGCAAATTCTCATGATGAAGTTGTTAAATTTATCAGAGACAGCGGTTTGCCTAGTGATGTTCCTTCTTCTTTAAGTGAACTTTTGGGTGGCTTGCCAGTTATCAAAAGAGTCTGTGATGGTCGCTACTCTTTAAAATACAACTATAATTTCTAGAATTTATCTATTGATTCCACACGGTCATGCTCTAGTGTGACCGTTGACTTAAATATAATGAAAAGAGGTTTTTATGAAAAAAATTTTAGTGACTTTTGGGTATGATAAATATTCAAACGAGAGCGTTGAAACGTGTATTGCTCTTTCTGTTAAAGATGATTTTGCTGAAAGATTTGTTTTGAATAAGGATTGCGAAACCATTAATAAATTTTTATTTGATGCAATCAAGAATATTATTGTTCTTCAAGGTGGTAAAGCTTCATCCATTGTTATTCGCCTTATTAAATATTGTGACGATTTTGTTGAGCTTGTACAGGATTAGGGGGGCATATGTTTAAAAAATCTTCTTTTAACAATTTAGAGAAAGAATGGATCTGTCAATATTATCTGCTTATTCGTCAGCATAGAGAAAAGTTAAAAAGACGTCGAGCTATGAACGTTGAAGCTGATTCCCTCGATAAATTTTACAGTGACAATATTAAGAATTTCAGATGTGCTATTAAACGCTTAACAAAATATGATGAACTTTCTGACCCTCGCATTATTTTATCCCATATTGATGGTGATTACGATTCCTCTAGGGAACTGTATTTCTTAAAAGCTGATTCAGAAAATGAAGTCTTTAAATTTATAAACGACTTAAATTTATCTTCTGAATACATTCATGTTCGTAACTCGCTTTACGATTGCACTGGTCAAAAATTTGGTGGTGAGCCTATTATCAAATATATTTGTCCAAATAGATATGTTTTGAGATACCAATTTTATTATGATGTTTGATACTTCCTCTTTTAACTCATGCGGTCTTGTGGAGAACATGACCGCATGAGCTAAAATATTAGTTTTTAAGGAGTTATTTATTATGAAATTTGAATTTGTTGAACAATGTTCTGCTTGTGATTTTGAAATTAAAGGTGTTTTTGATGGTAGTACTCATTTGATAGTTTGTCCCGAATGTTCCCGTGAAAATCCAATTTGCAACTTGTGTAAATGTTTTGATTGTGAGAAATGTTATAAGGGTTCGAATTTTGATTGCGATATAGTTTTAACGGTTAGAATGGATGATGGTATGTCTTATTACTTTGGTAAAGACAGCTTACTTCTAAAGTCTGTGTTTAGTTCGGAACTTAAGGAAAGTGCAAATTTTGAATATTTTCTTGATGGTGCTTGTTATAACTACTTTGACAGGATTAAACTGAAATATTTTGAAATTGGGATTGATCAGTTTATGAAAGGAATTTACCTTTACATTAAACACGTAGGAGAATTTGACCCTTTGCTCTGGAATCGCAAGAGTGCTTTTGAAATCTTCCAGTTTGCAATTCACGGCTGTTTGCCATATTAATTATTCTCACACCCCTTATCTACAACTGGAAAAGGGGTGTGGTTCAATCTTATGTATGACAGTATTTTGGCGCCGGTTTGCGGATCTTAAAACTATTTGTATGACACACGAAGCGTCTGACTGACGCTTCATAAGGAGCGTGATATTTTGGGTTATAATAATATATCGGTAAGTTTTGAACCGTTATCCCTTGATGGGGTTAAATCACTTGATGACCTTTTGTGGTATGAAAATCATTCACTATCGGTTATCAATAGAGCAAATGAGCTTATCGAAGCGGTACAAAATTATAGAACTTCCATTATGAATAAAGCAAATGAAATTAATAATAAAATCCTTCAACCTACTCTCATTATCAGAAGGACACACGAAAGATATGGTGATAAGAAAGTTCATTATAATGTTTTTATTAAAAATTGCGAAGCTTCTTCACTGCCTGTTAAATCTTATGATGATCTTGTTGGTGTTGACGTTGAAAAATATCATTTTTTAGGTGCTGAGAAATCTTTATTTAGGTTGAAAATTAAAGAGCTTTTAAAGAAATACAACGGTATTACATTATATTATTATGATGGCTACTTGCTTAAGCC
>NZ_JBVBZF010000366.1:0-3395 GCF_057447755.1 Fusibacter sp.
GTAGGCTCAAGAACTTTGCTACACCACTTCCTTCATCCATACCATTACTGATACCAACTTGTGGTTCGCTACGCTTGGCGGTAAATACCCGCGACTGGACTTACACCAGCTAGATTAGTGCCATGCTTGGCACACCGTAAAGGAGACCACAGTGCATTACCGAGGTCTCCTTCTATCTTTTAACATTTAACATTTTTACCAATTTCCATTGGTTTTCTCTCTATTATTCTATATGTTTTTTAGTCATTTAAACGATTTCTTAAGATCATTTATTTATATTTTTCAATATGACTTTTTTATATTTTTTAATATATTTACTTATATATTTTCAACGCATTTTAGTACATTTTCACGTCTTTTTTCATACATTTTACGGTGAAAATCTTGCGTTTTTTTAACTTGATGTGGTCTTAAAAATTTGCCTATTTAGAGTTTCTTCTAAATTCGTTCTTAAGATACATTTTCCATTCAAAACTTTGTTTTGAAGATGTTTTAACTGGCATTATATAACCATTTACGAAATCATACATGGGTTGCATAAAGACACTTCCTTTCTGCTTAAAGTGCCACCTAATCTATAAAATATTGTATGATATTATCTATATCAACTTATTCAAATTAAGCACTTTTAAGCGTATTCTTTTTTTGATTTATTTTATTTTTTTTGTTTGTTTCATTTAATATTTCCATTTCGCCTTCTTCAATGAATTGGTTGGAATAAAGTTCATAATAATGACCCTTTAATTTCATCAATTCATGATGATTGCCCTCTTCAATGACGCGACCTTTTTCAATCACAAGAATTCGGTCTGCATTTCTGATGGTCGATAGGCGGTGTGCTATGATAAAGCTTGTTCTGTTCTCAAGTATTCTATCAATCGCGTATTGGATTTTTGACTCTGTTTCTGTATCAATGGATGAGGTTGCCTCATCTAAGAAGAAGAGTCTTGGTGCAGCAAGGATTGCTCTGGCAAATGAAATAAGTTGCTTTTCACCTGTTGAAAGTAGCGCACCGCCTTCACCGACCTCAGAATCATAGCCATTTTCCAAATTGCTGATAAAGTCATGAGCATTGACAATCTTAGCAGCCTTAATAATCTCCTCATCCGTGGCCTCTAGCTTGCCATATCGAATGTTTTCTTTTATTGTGCCACTAAAGAGATGTGGTGATTGAAGCACATAGCCAATATTGGCATGTAGCCAGTTTTGAGATCTCAGGCGGTAATCAACACCATCCATTAAGATTTGGCCACCTGTCGGTTCGTAAAAACGACAAGCCAAGTTGACAATTGTACTCTTTCCGGAACCGGTTTCACCCACTAAGGCAATCGTTTCACCCTCTTTAACCTTTAAATTGAAATCCTTGAGGATGTATTCATTCTCTTTATAATAGAAGTCAACATTCTTAAACTCTATATCACCCTTTAGAACTTCCCAATTTTCTATTTTTTGATGGTAATGGTCGCCATATTTATCAACCACCTCATCTGATTCTAATATTTCTTCTTTTTCATTTATTAAACTCATCACACGCTCTGCTGCTGCTTGCGCACTGATCATTTCAGTGTAAATTCTAGCCAGCTCAAGCACGGGATCGAAAAACTGACGTGCATAAGTAATAAATAAAACCAAAACACCATATGTGATTGTTGTGTTCATGATAAAGATACTACCAAAGTATAGGGTCAAGACCATGCCCACAGCCGAGATAAAAAGCGCCACAGGTAAATAACCAGCGGAGAATGTCGCTGCCCTGATGGACGTGCGCTTCATCTCATTTGTAACCTCTCCAAATTCTTCTCTGTTAAGCTCTTCTCTGACGAGTGTTTTTGTTGTTTTGGCACCAACGATGCCATCATTGAAGAGACCAGTAATTTTGGAGTTTATCTTTCTAACATTTCTATACTCTACAAGCATTTTCTTTTCGAAAAAAACACTTATTAAGGCAAGTACCGGAACGGTGACCAAGGTTACAAGTGCAAGCTTGACATTGACGATGAGCATAACAATCGATATTCCGATCATCATCGCTAAGCCCCAAACCATATCAACCAAGCCCCATGCCACTGTTTCAGATATTTTTGTTGCATCTGAAGTTGATCTAGCGATCATCCAGCCAATGGCATTTCTGTCATAATAGCTAAATGAAAGCTTTTGGAGTTTTTCAAAACAATCCTTTCTCATCTTATAGACGAGATTCATTTCAATCTTACCTGCATGTTTAATGAAGACTAAGACAATTGTTGAAAGCAGGATTGCAAGCCCCAAATAAGCGACCCCCACTGTGCTAAGACCCTTTGCGTTGCCTGGAATAACATAATGATCAATTGCATATTGTGTTAAAAGTGGAAACGAGATATCCACACAGGCAAGTGAGATCATGTAGACACATAAGATCAAGATGTCTTTTTTAAAGTCTGAAAAGTAATGTATTAACTCTTTCCATATTTTTTTATCATATTTTAATTTCATTTCTTTACTATTTTCCACTTGGATGCCCCCTTTGATTAGCTAACCATCTTCTGTAAATCCCATATTCTCTTATAAAGACCATCTGCTTCTATTAATTGAGCATGTGTCCCCTTTTGAATAATCTTTCCATTGTCCAAAACGATAATGAAATCCGCCTCTGCTAGGGTCGTTATTCTATGGCTAATGATGATGGTCGTCACATCTTTGCTACGTTCATTTAGCGCTCTTCTGATTTTCATATCCGTTTCAGTATCCACTGCACTGAGAGAATCATCGAAAACCAATATGCGCTTGTCCTGATCAATAATTGTTCTGGAAATGGCAACTCTTTGCTTTTGTCCCCCTGATAAAGAAACACCCTTTTCACCAATTACTGTATCGTAACCATCCTTGAAAGTGATGATGTTATCATGAATAGATGCTGCTTGTGCTGCCTGAAAAATATCTTGATCATCAAAATTCTTTTTGGTAATGCCAATATTTTCTTTAACCGTTTTGGCATAGAGATATGGCTCTTGTAATATTAGACCAATTTTTTGTCGGATCCACTGCTTCTTAATGGTATTGAGTTCAACACCATCAATTTTAATACTGCCCTTGTAGTCATATAATCTTTGAAGTAAGTGTACAAGGGTAGATTTTCCTGAACCTGTTGACCCTAAAATACCAAGGGTTTTGCCCTGTGGCAGATCAAAGGATATATCTTCAAGTGCCAGTTTCCCATCGGGATAACTAAAGGATACACGGTCAAACTCAATATGCCCCTTAACGTCACTTTCAATTTCATAAGGCTGATCTACCTCAATTTCTTCGTTCAATATTTCTTCAACACGTGTAATTGCGACTGTCGTTTTACCAAGCTCACTAAGCAATCTTCCGGACTGCTTTACCGGCCATAGTAACATTGATTCATAGGTGATAAA
>NZ_JBVBZF010000367.1:0-3373 GCF_057447755.1 Fusibacter sp.
CGTCACGCTTCATTTCACTGTAAAAATCCTCTGTTAAATAATCATCTTCTTCTTGAGAATCAACGCCCCAAAAGAATTTAATCTTATCAATAAATTTATCGCCCATCTGTTCCTCCAAAATGAATTTTATTTTGTTTGATACTGCCTTTTACCAAAAATTCTAGTGCCTACCCTTACCATAGTAGCCCCTTCTTCTATTGCAACTTCATAGTCGCTGGACATCCCCATGGAAAGGTGTAAGGGTATAACATTTTCATAAGGTGAATTTTTCAATTCATCAAACATTTTTTTCATTAATTTAAAGTCATCTCTCAAATGATCTGGTTGTTCCACTATTGGCGCTATATACATCAATCCACACACTCTTACATTTTTAAGTTCCGAAATGTCCCCTAGCAGGGTTTCGAGTGACTCTGGTGGAATTCCAAATTTGCTTGCTTCATCTTGAATATTTATTTGAATTAAGACATCCTGAATCTTGTGGATCTGGCCAGCTCTTTTATTAATTTCAATCGCCAATTTTAAACTGTCCACCGAATGTATCAAATCAACTTTATCAATGATATATTTTACCTTATTTGACTGCAAATGTCCAATCAAATGCCAGTTGACACCACGATTGACTTGGTCATATTTTCTCAGAATTTCTTGAACCTTATTCTCTGCAATATCTGTAATGCCATAACCTATAGCAGCATTCATAACATCTGCTTCATAAGTTTTAGTGACACCAAGCAAAGTTACAGAATTTTCAGGTCTACCTGCTTTTTCACAGACAGATTGAATGCTTTCTCTAACACTTTTAATATTTTCTTCTAGATAAGAATACATTTAACACCTCATTTATTTAATACGATCGCCTTCTTTATATTTTGCACCTTCTCTGACGACCTCTTGATTTGCCTTGAGACTTCTAGTAAGGCCAAGTGTTTCATCATAGAACTGTTCATTGAATACAATGGCATAATCGTCATCGTATCCTATGACCTTCACCGGTACAAATTTCAAGGTTCTATCTTTTTCAACGACAAATACCCCGTTTTGATTGTTAAAAGTCAAGAGTGAATCTGTATGCAGCTTCAGGCCCTTGTAATTCTGCCTTGTGATTTCACACGCCACGATACGTTGATCAAAGTAACGATCAAAGGCTTCAGAAATTCGAATAACTGCAACCGCTTTGTCAGCACTCACGAAAACGTCAAACACTTGTCCGTCAATTTCTTCGTTATTGACCTTGACCTTGACCTTTGAAACGTTTTTATAGGTTTCAACCTCTTCTTTATCAATTAAGACCACCAAATAACCAGTGGCATGATCTACAATCTTAAACACTGGTTCGCCTGCGGTAACGCGACCTGTTGATATCTGCTTAGAATTAATATTTAATGTGTCTATTTCATCATAATTGATATTGTAAATGTTATCAATAGTAAATACGTCCTCATATCCATCGAGTTTATAGGTTAATAAACCACTTGCAGGAGCATTTACCACTAAAGACTGGCCCTCTTTCAAGGTACCGTTACCAACTGTCTTTTGAGTGTAACTGGTGGTTCTATTGGCGAGGAATTTATTTTCACCCTCTAGCTTTTCACGCATCTCAAGCTTTAAGAGTAAGTCGCGCTTAAGTGCTGGGATTTCCTGATAATTATGATTATTGATATGATATATGATTTGGTCCTTTAAGTTCATGATATCAAACTCGAGGACATTGTAATCATACTCGAGGTTCTTTTGCGATTCTTGGGCCAAATCGGTTTCATTTATAGACTCAGGAGACGCAGCCGCCTGAGTTGTGAGATCGCCCTCACGCTTTTCATTAAAGAGTTCAACAACAGGTTCTCCTTTAGCGACAATTCTCTCATCTTCAGCTAAAAATTGAATATTTCCTGATGTGTTGGTCTTGACAACCATTTCATTTCTAAAAATAATGGCTTGATATTGATCCTTTAAATCTAAATCACCATAGGGTACTAAATAGGAACTTTGCTCTTTATAAAACAAGTCCAATCCCAGTTTTACTAAAAAGAACACAATAACCCCAACCAAAGCAATACTCAAAAAAATTCTAAAATAATGCGGTCTTTTTTTACGAGATTTAGGTCTTTTTTTACGAGCGGTTTTCTCTTTTGCCATCTAAACATCCACCTTAAAAGGAATTATTCCCAATTATCAAAGCCTTTGACATACTCATCTATTTCATGCTTTTTCTGTCTAGACATCAGGGCGTTTACAGCAACTCTCGCATCCTTACCTTCGTATAGGATTTTGTAGAGCTCTGATGTGATCGGCATTTCAAGCTTGTATTTGAGCATGAGATCGTGTGCAGATTTAACCGTGTAAGCCCCTTCAACCACCATTCCAATTTCAGCGATGGATTCTTCAAAAGAATGACCTTGACCGATTAAAATCCCACATCTTCTATTTCTACTATGCATACTGGTACAGGTTACGATAAGGTCACCTACACCTGCCAAGCCCCTAAAGGTTTCAACGGTTGCCCCCATGGCAGTTCCAAGGTAAGCGATTTCATTGATCCCTCTTGTGATTAAAGCAGCCTTGGCGTTATCACCATAGCCTAGGCCATCGCTGATGCCTGCGCCTAGTGCAATGATGTTTTTAAGGGCACCACTTATTTCAACACCCACCACATCTGGATTGGTGTAGACTCTAATATAATCATTTGAAAATAAATCCTGTACAAGCTCAGCTGCTTTTCTCGATCTAGAGGCGGAAACAAGGGCTGTTGGCAGCTTTTGAGACACCTCTTCTGCATGTGATGGACCTGACAGGGTTACAAAGGTCTGGTTTGGTAAAATACGACTTGTAATTTGTGAAATTGTCTCTAGACTTTCCATGTCTATCCCCTTAGAGACATTGATTAAGATAACCTCTGGTTTGATAAGGCCATCTTCCACAAACTTAGATAGCGTCTTTTGATATTGCTGTGATGGTACAGAAAATAAAACCACCTCAGCAGCCTCTAAAGCCCTTTGAATATCAGATGTAAAGACAATTTCTTTTGGAATTTGAATATCCTTAAGGTATTTCGCATTCATGCCAGTTCTATTGATTTCATCTATTTGGATTTGGTTTCGTGCCCATACACAAACCTCGTGTCCATTATCATTAAGTACAAGGGATAAAGCAGTTCCCCAGCTTCCAGCTGCTATAATTGTTATTTTCAAATTATGCCTCCAATTTAAACTATTCATACGTCTTACATTATAGCATAAAACCCCCTGTTCATAAACTCATTCAGCAAAGTTTAGCACGAGTCCACCCATTTAGAAAATTTACCCTTTAAATTAAAAAGGATTGGCCATATTGTGGGCGAAACAAATGGCAATCCTCATATTTTCACAAATTATAA
>NZ_JBVBZF010000368.1:0-3328 GCF_057447755.1 Fusibacter sp.
AAAAGAGTCGTATTGTCCCGCGAGGTCGAAATTGAAAAGGTAAAAGAGATAAAGCGAATCGCTAAGATTCCACTAGAAATATTTGTACATGGTGCCCTTTGCGTCTCTTATTCAGGCAACTGCCTCATGTCGGGACTTATTGGCTACCGTAGTGGAAATCGTGGCAGATGTGTGGGCTCTTGTCGTAAGATGTATGAGATTATCGAGACAGAGACTGGCAACGTCATCGCGAAAAACTATATACTATCCACCAAGGACCTCAACACCATCGACCACATTGAAGACTTAAAGGAGATTGATTCCTTAAAAATCGAAGGTCGTATGAAAGAACCTGCTTACGTGGCAAATGTCGTTTCAAAATACCGTAAGGCACTGGATGGTCAACTGACGGAAGCGGATAAGGAAGACCTGAGTAAGACCTTCAACAGGACCTTTACAAAGGGATACTTGTTCCACGAGGACGCTAAAGAAATCACCAATGTCATGAGACCTAATAACTACGGTTATGAAATCGGCAGAATCAGCAAAATCATCAAGGACATGTATGAAATCAGCCTTTCAAAGCCTTTGAATCAAAACGACATTATCAGAATAAGCCATAACAATGAAGATGTGATCTTAAATGTGGTCAAGCTCTACGATAAAGAAGGCAACTTAATCAACCGAGCAGAAGATGTTTGTTATGTTAAAGCTAAAGAAAAGTTGTCAAAGGGTGATGTGGTTTATGTCACAAAGGACAACCTCTACTATAAAGAACTTGAAGCCTCATTAGACCACGAATTTAGACGCTTCAAACTCAATGTGAAGGTACGCGCTTATCCAGATTCAAGGCTTCTTGTGGAGGGTGAGGGTCTAGGCTTTAGCTACACTTACGAGAGTGAAGAAATTCTTGGCGAAGCCATTAACAATCCAACCACAGAAGACCAGGTCCAAAAGCAATTTTCAAAGTTGAACGAGACCATTTTTGAACTTGGACGCGTCGAGTTTGAGGGACACAATGCCTTTGTACCGGTTAAGCTTTTAAATGCTGCCAGAAGAGATGTTGTTCAGGGGCTATATGACCTCAAGGTCAAGAGTCAAAAGAAGCGCACAAAAGCGCCTAAGTCGCAGGATAAAATTAGCTTTACACCTGTGAAGCCTTATCTCACAGCGTCTGTTACGACTCAAGACCAATATGATGTCTGCAAGAATCTTGGTATAGAAGAAATATATTTTGACAATATCGTGAGAAGAAACCAAATTGAGTATGCCCACAGAGAGGGTCAACTACTACTGGGGGGCTATGGCGGAATTCATCATTACAAGGACACCAATCCTTTTGTGACGGATTATTCTCTAAACGTGGTCAATGCCACAAGCTGTTATGAACTCTATAAATTAGGTGCAAAACGCATTACCCTTTCTTATGAACTCAACAAAAATCAGATAGATGACCTTGTACAAGCTTATTATGACCAAAATGACGGGTATCCAGCACTGGAAATGATCGTTTACGGCAAGGCACCGTTGCTCTTTACCAAATATTGCCCGCTTAAGAAACTGAATCAGTGTGGTAAGTGTAAAACAAAGCAGTATGAGTTAAAGGATGAACATGGCGTTTTCCCAATCCTCACACATGACGATTGCACGACGACCATCCTCAACGGCAAGACACTAAATCTTTTAGATGAAATGTCGAGCATCAAAGGTGTGGAGGCCTTTAGACTCAACTTCACCATCGAAACAAAGGACCAGGTGGCTCAGACGGTCAAGGAAGCCCTTGGCAAGTTAAAGGGTGAAATTAGCAGGTCTGTTTTCAATCAGGAAGCGGATACAAGAGGCCATTTCAACAAGGAAATTATGTAGAACCCTTACAAAGGCAAAGAAAAATGATTATGGTTTAAAGTAAAATCTCCAAGCGATACATGCAAAGATGCATGACCATCACTTGGAGATTTTTTAGTATCTTTAATAGCATAATTATTTGGTAAGCTTTTCTGCGACACCCTTAAGGTGATCGATATTTTTCACGAGAACGGCACTCACGTTAAGTAGGTATGTTGGCGCTTTACCGCTTTTTTTCCACTGGGGTTCTTCGTTTAAGGTTTGCTTGGTGAGAGATCCCACTAGGAAACCAAGCGATTCTAGGGAGTACTTCATATCTCTAGGATTGATGCATGCATTGCCGAGCACCTTCTGACAGGGGTCACAAAGATCGCAATTACCTGCAATGAGTACTTCATATCGATTGTCGTGGGCGAGTTCAATTAACTTGCTGCCAATTACTTTTCTAGAAGCGTAATAAGCATCTACCAAATCCGTGCCCTCTTCAGCCCGAACCTTACCGCCAATCACCAATATATATTTATAGTCACCTAAAATATCGATGGCATCAAAATCAAAGGGGGGACAGGACCAATATTTTCCCTTTTTTTCGCACCCCTGGCAATGGCCACCCGGTCGATCGGGTGTATGGTGCTCAAAGAGTTGAGCGAGGGAAATGATCGCCGTTTTATATTCTACACTATAGCGCATAAAGTGCCTCCTAATAATGGATTAATCCGTAAGTATTAATAGTATAACATTATCTTAATTAAATTTGAATTATTGATGATTCTGTGTTACACTGTGAGAGTAAAAAATAAAATATATGATTCACCTAGGGGTGCCTTTGGCTGAGAGCGTTGATAAGACGTAACCCTTTGAACCTGAACTAGATAAAACTAGCGGAGGAAAGTGTGGAAAAACGAGTTTTAGACTCTACACATTTTCGTGTAGGGTCTTTTTGTTTGTTTCCACCATTTTGAGTCGAAAATGGAGGTTGTACTATGGAAAGAGATTCAAGTTTAAGAGTAAGAATGCTCGTGGAAGGGGCAATGATGATTGCCATCGCCACAATACTCAGCTTTATCAAGGTTGCTGAAATGCCATATGGCGGTTCTGTAACAGCGGGCAGTATGGTGCCAATTTTAATCTATGCCTATAGATGGGGTGGTACTCAAGGTATATTAGCAGGCGTCGTATACGGTATTATTCAATTTATTATTGGTCCTTATGCAGCACACCCGATTTCAATCCTCTTAGATTACCCAGTTGCTTTTGGTTTACTTGGCATTATGGGTTACGTTGCACATAAAACAGAGGATGTTAAGAAAATATTTGTCGGGGTTGCCATTGCAATCGCTGGAAGGTTTATCGCGCACTTCATTTCAGGCGTGGTATTCTTTGGTATGTATGCACCAGAAGGGATGTCACCAGTGCTTTACTCAGCTGGCTACAACGCTGCATACCTAGTACCAGAAATGGTGATTTCTATGGTGGCATTCGCCTTAATCTACAAACAGCTCAA
>NZ_JBVBZF010000369.1:0-3328 GCF_057447755.1 Fusibacter sp.
AATCCCGGCAACTGGCTTAAGCCATATAGGTTTTCAAAAGTGGTTGTAAAACCACCAAAGTCACCCTCCACCAAAAACTTCTCAATCCCAAGCTCTATTCTCGCTTGAACTCTGATAGAAGCCATTGCCTCTGGAGACTGGTCTGGAATATCATATAAGCTTTGATATTCTGCCATCAACTGATCTACAGCTTGTTCGGGTATTGCGTTCACAACTTCAACCAAATCACCCACTGCGAAGCCATTCACTGACCATCCAAATTTGATTTCAGCTTCAACTTTGTCGCCTTCTGTTACAGCGACATTTCTCATATTGTCTCCAAATCTTGCAATCTTTAAGGTGCGGCTTTCATTGATGGCAACTGCCACATTGAGAAAACGTCCAAGGTCTCTTAAGACTGTCGCTTCCTGATAATGACCCACGATAATCTTTCTCGGCATTCTCAGTCTCGCATTTATAAAGCCAAACTCTCTACCGCCATGAGCGGTTTGATTGAGATTCATGAAGTCCATATCAATGGTTTCCCATGGAATCTCCTTGTGAAATTGTGTATGGAGCTGTACAAAGGGCTTATTGAGCTTTGACAGGCCTTTTATCCACATCTTTGCTGGCGAAAATGTATGCATCCAACCAATTAAACCCGCACAATTCTTGTTGGTGTTCGCTTGGTCAATTAAGTCTGAAATCTCATCTGTTGTTTTGAGTACAGCCTTGAACTTAACTGGATACTGATACCCCCCATTTTCATGTAAATAATGGGCGATTTCTTTTGAATCTATTTCAACTTGCCTTAAAGTCTCTTCTCCATATAAATGCTGACTTCCTGTAATAAACCAAAACTCATAATTCTTTTTTATCATAACTAACCTCCTATATGTGCAGATGTATCTCTGATTTTATACGTACAACTATAAACGTTTTTTTGGACATCAGGGATGTCCTTTAAAAACTTTATATTTTTCGAGTTGAATCACCAATGACCAGTTCTGGTTTCATGACTTCTTCAAATATTTGATTTGGATTTTTCATAAGCTCAATCAAAAGATGTGCTGCTTTTTCACCGAGTTCAGCCTTTGGATGCGCAACACTTGTCAGCTTAGTAACCATTGTATTGGCCAGTTTTGAGTTGTCAAAGCTGACGATCGAATAATCCTGAGGCACTGAATAGCCCAAGGCCAAAAGTGAATTCAAGAGATTTACCGCTAGCTTGTCATTATAGCATACAAAGGCCGTCACCTTTGGATTCTCGCTTAGCCAAAGTTTTAGGTTTTCTTCTGAGACCGCTTTGAGGCTGTCTTCTGTTGTAAACCACTTCACATAATCCTCTGCTGTTTTTACGCCATCCGCTTCCAGTGCATTTTGATAGCCTTGACAACGACCGTGTCCCTGCATATCATCTTGTTTAAAAATGCCTAGAATATCCTTATGACCTGAATCGAGCAAGTGCTTGGTCGCAATATAACCTGCATATACATCGTCTTGGATGATATATGAAGTTTCAAGTGCTCGATAGGTTGCATGGATGAACAATACAGGAATGCCGCGTTCTATAAATTTTCTGTACAACTGTATATTTGGGTTGGGATAAACACTTTTAGAAGGTTCTACAATAAGACCTGCAAGCTGATTGTTTAACATATTATTTAAAACAACACGTTCTCTTGTGCTGTTGTTCTTTGTTGTACCAAGAAGAAGACTGTAACCCTCTTCTGAAAAGACATCGTCCATGCCTGAGATGATATCAGGGAAAATATAATCTCTAAAATAAGTTGTAATGATGCCTACCATCTTACCACTGATGTTCATATCAGCATTGGGATCTGAAACATAGGTTCCACTTCCCTGCATGGTGTAAAGCCAGCCTTCATTGACCAAATCACTTAGAGCTCGTCGAACGGTGTGTCTACTGACATCAAACATTTTCATCAATTCACTTTCAGTTGGAATTGGATCACCATATTTGAGATTTTCCGCTTGCATAGAGTCAATAATGTAGTTTTTAACCTGTTGATATTTTAACGCTGCCAAAGTGTTCTCCTTACTATCTGGTATTCAAGGTACGATACAAACTCATTGTAACATAAAATCATTTTGATGACTATAAACTATTATTTGCGTAGAATTGTGTCACAGCCTCTTTTTCAACACTTAGACCCACCTTGTAATGGTTCATATAAGCTGAAAAACCTTGGACATCATTCTCCACTGGTAATAGGGTTTGCTTTGATGCATTTTTGAAGACATTTTTCATCAGATAAAGATCCAATGTGTCTGTTTTTAAGTCACGGTCTAGGTATGCAGAAAGAATCGCCATCCCCCAAGGACCGCCTTCGCCGGCTGTCTCCATTACCGACACTGGTGTTTTTATTGCCGCTGCGAGGTATCTCT
Source organism: Fusibacter sp. (assembly GCF_057447755.1). Taxonomy (NCBI): domain Bacteria; kingdom Bacillati; phylum Bacillota; class Clostridia; order Eubacteriales; family Fusibacteraceae; genus Fusibacter; species Fusibacter sp. Next base: position 2,389 of record NZ_JBVBZF010000369.1, read on the forward strand.
GTGCAACCCCCTCCGTTTTGAAGATGCCACCATGGCCAAGAACTTCATCTATTCCAATCCTTTCTTTTTCAAGCAAGATATCAAATCCAATCTTGATTGCACCGAATGCTGAAAACAAATGGGCACGCATGAAATTTGGAATATTAAATTGACTGTCTGGCCTTCTTAAGAAAAGGGGCATACCTGCTTCAAACCCTGTGATATGCTCTCCAGACAAATAACCATAGGTCAATAGACCACCGCAGTTGTCATCACCCATCAATGAGGCTTTGAAGAGTATTTCATATAACCTTGAGTCGTCAATCTCAAGACCAGATAAATCAATAACCTCCTTAAAAAGACCTACCCAAGCGTTTATGTCAGAGGAGCAATTATTGGCATGAACCATTGCAACAAGATCTCCTGATGGTGTTGTTACCTGATCGATTTCTTTATAGACTGCCCCTAAATCCTCTTCTAAAACTACCATGCCAAACACGGATGTACCGGCAGAGACGACGCTCTTTCGCTTGGAAATACAATTGGTCGCAACCATGCCAGTTCCAGCATCACCTTCAGGTGGTGCAAGTACAATACCTGACATAAGGTCACCAGATGGGTCCAGCAATCTTGCCCCTTCCAGAGTTAGCACTCCAGCATTCTGGCCTGCTAACAAGACTTTTGGTAAAATGGACTCTAATTCATAAGGCATGCCCCTATTCGCCAATATGGCATTGTATTTACCCAGCATGGTCGAGTTGTAATTCTTGGTATGGATGTCTATTGGGAACATCCCTGAGGCCTCACCTATACCGACAACCTTTTGCCCCGTGAGCTTCCAATGAATATAGCCTGCAATCGTCGTCATAAAAGCAATCTGATCTAGGTGTTTTTCATCATTGAGCAAGGCCTGATAATGATGGGCTATGGACCATCTTTGGGGAACAGGATACTCAAACAA
>NZ_JBVBZF010000370.1:0-3319 GCF_057447755.1 Fusibacter sp.
ATTGCCTTGAATCATTTTATTAAATCCACCAAAAACAAATTCCTCTTTAATTTGGCGAATATATTTTGGGTCACTCATAAGTCTCTTTACCGTAACGATAAGGCCTCCAATATCAAGCTGTTTAATTGCACCTTCATTACCTGCCAGCATATTCCCGCCTACCCATAATACATTGCTACCTGTAGCAATTACATTTGAATACATTACAATTTTTCTTGTTCTGATATTGTAGAGTTCTCTCGAAACAAGCTGTGATGCGTCATACATAAGTGTATGCAAAGTACTAATAAGTAAATTTATCAACTCTGCCAATTTGGCAGAGGTTCCAACTTTTATCAGGTCTCCCGTACTAATAAAGCTCGTCAATTTTTCAACATCGGTATTAGAAAGGATCAAGTTTGCGCCTGGTATTTGAATGCCACAAGGGGTATACAAATCAGTACCAATATGAATAAGTTGCTTTATCAATGCTGCAACAAATACAGAAGGCTCTTTGCTCGTTCTCTCTATCGCTTGTTGTAGCATCACTGATGTAGAACCATATGTAGCAATTCGAGGATCTTTAAAATCCGATGAATAAACTACATGATTTGTTGTCAACACAGGGATTCCAAGTGCACCAAGCGTTTTTACGCAGGTTATAGTGTTGGTCATTATATTGCCAGTTCCAAACAGCAAACCTAGAATTGGATCATGTCCTAGTGTAGCAAAGCGATGATTTGCACCCTTGAATAAGGATAATTTTTCCTCTGGTATCATTGAGCTTAAATCAAAATCCCAGAGTCGATTTTTTCCAATCATTTTTTGGAGAGATTCTTCCGTTAACGGTGCTGTAGCATCATAGGGTACACCCATCTTTGTTATGACATGTTCAAGAGATGCATAATAGGGTCTTTCTTTTACTGCTTCCCCCGATTTAAATTTCCCCAATAGTTTTTCTTGAAATTCATGAAGTTTAGTTTCGTTTCGATTGCCAGAGCCTGCAGTCTCTGTCTTTGTCAGTTCATTGAGAATTACGATCCGTGCCATTTGTAAACCAACTGCTACGAATAAGAATATTAGATCATTTCCACTTAATCCTGTCTGTAATTCAAATTCCTTATCCAAATCATCTAATATTCTACTTGAATTATGCGCCACCTCTGCTACTCGGCTCGATTCATCTACAATAACTTGCATATTATCTAGGGTTATATCAGAATTCTTTTTCAGTCTTGCTCTTTTCGCTTGTAACTCTTCTAATGTCATTGTTCTTCCCCCTTACACAGATTTCATATTCTTCAAATCAGCATATAATGCTTTTAATCCTAATACTTGCTCCAAATCTGCACATTTTTCTTCCAACTCTCTGATATAATTTTCATAATCACACATTAACTTTTCATATTCATCGCGCTCTTTTTCATAGTCTTTCTGTTGGTTTATAAAGGCCTCAGCTTGTTTTTTTAGTTTTCGCTCATATTCATTAGACGCCTCAGTGTATCCAGCCTTCATACCTTCAAATCGCCCTTTATTCTTATCTTGTATCCATCTTTCATAGAAGTTTTTTACAGCGATCCACCCTATTGCTTCTGTTAAACCAGCCGCTGTTGCAGTATTAATCACATTGCCTAGACCTGGAATCCAACCTACTAGGAATTGTGATACCGTTCTTCCAGCTACTGAAGCCCCTGCAGAAGCAATAATGCTCTTAGCACCTGCCTCAGTAATGTTCAAATCAAAAACTGAACCTAACCCAATAATCATCCCAATTTGAATTGGCACTATAACTGCATTATCAGATGCAGGGATTTGAGCCAAGCCTGCTCCTACACCGCCACAAGCTGCTGAAGCACCATGAATAATGCCATTGCACTTGTTTAACATCTCTTTCGGAATATCTAATTTCTTTACTTTTCCTGATGATTTAAAGCTTGATTGACCATGCTCTTCATCAATGTATATTAAATCAATCAAAATACATTTTAAGATTTTCATATCAAAGACATCTATTAATGTGAATTCTCCTATATCAGTATTATTCACATCTATGTACAAATTTCCATCAGCTACTCTCATTCCAAGAATATCTTTATATGCAAAATAAACTGCTTTTCCAATATATCTATAATAAAAGCCATCATTTGTAAAAAGGATTCCGGTCTTTGATGACCCAAAAAGTGTTGAATCATAGAAACCTATTACACTGTTTATTGGCAAATGGCTATCAAAATATTTTATTAATTTTTTCATTACATTTTCTGGTAGATTAGGTGCAAAATAGTGTTTACAAAGACTATTATCACGTCTTAGTGCCGTATCATGTTTCTCCAGTACTTCAACCATTTTCTGCATTTCCTCAGTCATCTTCATATCTGATTCCTCCTAAAAATAAGGTTTGTTGTCATATCAAGGCTTGCTGATTTCAAAAAATAAATATTGATGTGCTCTATAAAACGTTGCCATTCACTTCGTTTCCGATTTAAGAATTTCATTTAACTTCTCTAATTGATTTTCTGCTAAGTTAAGCTCATTTTCACGTGCTGAAATTTCATACTTTAGTTGCATTATAATCCCCTCGAGTTCCAGTTTCTTCGATTCTAACTCTTCTCTAAAAGCTACTGAATTCTTTTTTGAAAGCTTTGAAGAGGTTAGCCAAGACATCCCTAACAAGGCTGTAGTAAAAGACCCAGCGATTGAACCAATTGCATTTCCCACAACAGGTACCACTGATGCAATTCCTAGAGTAGTTGCGGCAACACCTGTTAAGAACATTTTATTTTTTTCTAAAAAGTCCTTTAAGGCTTTTTCATCAACCTTGCTTCCTTGACGTCCTGCACCTCTCTCAGCATCGAGCTTACCCTCTCTAATCCATCTTCTTACAGTTTCCTCGCTTACTGATAAGAGTTCTGCGATTTCTTTAACTGTGAAATAATTCATATCATCACATCCAAGCATAATTTATTTCTTTAAATATACCACGATTCATCGTGTATATCAAGAAATTAGTTGCATCAAGTCGTAAATAGTAGTATTAACGTTACATATATTTTGATTGCCAAAAGATATTTGAAATAAGATAACAGACTAAAACTAAAGATTTTATTAGTGTTGCAAAAGAAAACTGCTTTTATCATGCCTGTATGGCAATCCTAAAAGCAGTTTACTTGGTTAATTCTCTTTATTAGACAATCTGCACCATCTGATTAGACCGTCTCAGTACCTGCATAGGCATTTTTTCATCAAGCCTATAGCTGATGCTTATGGGCGATGAGCCTTCATGCTTAACGTAGCTTGCTAATCCAAGACAGGTGTATGTTTCTGTGGCACCAAAGGCATC
>NZ_JBVBZF010000371.1:0-3302 GCF_057447755.1 Fusibacter sp.
ATATAGACGATTTTGACGGTGCAGTGATTTCCATTTCCCATGACCGTTACTTCCTCGATAGAACCAGCGATCGCATCTTTTCTTATGAAGGCGATGGAAAGATACTAGAGCACACAGGTAACTATTCTGATTTTATTGATTTTAAAAAATCAAGTGCCTATGAACAGCTTCATGGTTCAGTGACAGACACTAAAAACGATGTCACTAAAAAGCCTGAAGAAAAGAAAACGTCAGAAGATAAACCAAGACAGGCAAAATTAAAATTCACCTATAAAGAAAATTTAGAATTTCAAACAATTGAGGCTGACATTGAAGCTTTGGAGCTTGAACTAGAAGCGCTCGACTCAGAAATGGCAAAGAATGCCCATGACTTCGTCAAACTCAATAAGCTCATGGAAACCAAATCAGAAACTGAGGAAAAACTCTTATTTAAAATGGAACGATATGAATATCTCACTGATTTGGATGAGAAAATTAAAAATCAATAATCGTAAATCATTAAGTATATAAAACACTAAGTATATAAATCACTAAATATTTTAATCAATTAATCATTAAATCATTAAATCATTTAATTATTAAATCATCAATTGAGAGATGATAATATTACAACTCAAAGGATTAAAATACTTCATTAAAACAAAGACTGGTCATTAAAGTGTATTCCAACTCAGATGTTTACTTAATATCTAAAGTTGGGCACATTTTTAGACCAGTCTTTTTATTTCATTAACTTTTAACATATTTCTTAATCAATCTGACAGCTCTTGACTGTGAAATGTTGAGTGCCTTAGCCAGCTTATATGAACTCTTACAGGTTTCATAACACGCTTTTACAACAGACCCTTCATATAAGGAAACGATGTGGTCAAGATCTATATCATCCATTTTAGGGGCTATGTCCACAAGCATGGAAGGCGGTAAATCAGAAACCTGTATGGTTGGACCTGTGGTCATTAATACCAAATTGTGAATCAAGTTTTGAAGCTCTCTGATGTTACCGTGCCAAGTATGATGTTTAAGATGGGTAAGGGCATTGGGTGTGATTTTTTTTTCAACATTATACTCGATGCAATACTTTTCAAGGAAATATGAAACCATACTGTGTATGTCTTCTCTTCTCTCTCTAAGTGGCGGTAATTCAATGGATACAACACTTAGACGATAGTACAAGTCCTCTCTAAAAAGCTTGTCTTTCACAAGTTCAAAAAGGTTCCGATTAGTGGCAACAATGATACGCGTGTCCACGGAGCAAAGCTTATCACCCCCCACTTTTGTAAAACTTTGTTCTTGTATAAACTGGAGTAATTTTGATTGCATCAAAAGTGGTATTTCACCAATCTCATCTAAAAATAAAGTACCCTTATCGGCAAGTTCAACAAGTCCTTTTTTGCCCTTTGCCTTTGCACCTGTAAAAGCACCAGATTCATAGCCGAAGAACTCAGACTCAAAGAGTTCATTTGGAATAGCAGAACAATTGATGGTGATAAAGGGACCCTCTGAACGATTACTGCTTTGATGAATCAGCTTTGCAAGTTCGGTTTTACCTGTACCGGATTCACCCTGAATCATGACTGTGGCAATAGTCCCTGCTATCCGATCCACTGTTTCATAGATTCGTATCATTGCATGACTTTGAAACTGATGTAAGGATGGCTGGGCCATAGTTTGTTTGCGGATGACATCAATTTCCTGTTTGTATCGATCAAGCTGGTCGCGCTGAGAATCATAATCCATTTTAAGCTGCTCAAGCTCTGTAATATCCCTAGTGTTTTCAACAATGAACTCTATATTGCCCTCTTCAGAAATAAAGGGTGTTGCGGTAATCATAAGGTTCCTACCTGTACTAGTCTTTTGAGATAAAGTACATGGTTTCTTAGTATTCAAAACCTCTGTGATAGGTGTTTGGTCGGAATACCCGTTCTCAACAAGGTACATGGCGGTCTTCCCCATCATATCTTCACGCTTTAGACCATAATTGCGTTCAAAAGACTTGTTGCAATAGATTGTTTTACCCTCATCATCGCAAACCCATATTTCATCATGGGATGTTTCTAAAATTTCTTTATAAAAACAATTGTGATACTTCATATTTTTCATATTATCACCTCTAGTAAGTCAATTATAACTCAATATAGAATAATGACAAGTCATAAATGACTCATAATATTCACTATGAAACATGTAATGTAAAATATCGAGTCAGATTTGACTTGTTTTGCTCTTTTCTTCCCATTTAACCATTTTGAACAAGCTTTTAATTCTTGCTCAAAACTGGATAAAAGCTAAAGTACATATTAAAAATATTGAATTTAGGCCACAATCAAGTTAAAAAGTTTATATAAATTTGGCATCTAAATTGCAATCATATGAGTATAGTACCAAACCGTTGTTGTTCTATTGTCAATAAAATGAGTATAGCATCCCTTAATACGAGGAATGAAATTTGAGAAATGAGAAATGAGGAATATATGACACCTTTTAATAGTGGCTATGTGAGTGTGGCAATTGCCGCAGTCTTTTGGGGAACAATTGGACTCTTCGTAAAACTACTCAGTGGTTTTGGCCTTTCAGTAACAGCGATTGTCTTTATAAGATTGTTTTATGGCTGTCTTATATTAAGTTTTATTATGATGAAAAAATCAAAAAAGCTTTTCAAAATTAATTTGAAAGGCTTAATTTTAATGGGCATTATGGGGATTTTTACGCAGGCTGGCTTTAACCTGGTCTATTTTAAAACCATAGAAGTCATTGGAGTGGCATCTGCAGCTGTTCTGCTCTACATCGCCCCCGTTTTAATCACGATACTGTCGAAGTTCATTTTCAAAGAAGTCTTAAATATATATAAGAAAACGGGTTTGGTCATTTGTCTTATGGGTGCTTTTATCGCCATAACTGGTGGTCAACTGAACACTTTTAACTTAAACACCACTGGCATTCTCCTCGGGTTTATATCAGCATTTATTTATGCTTTTCTTTCGATTTTTAGCAAATTTGCACTTGAACACTATAGCCCTTTGACCGTTATATTTTATAGTTTTGTCTTTGGCGCGATTTCAATTACGCCCTTTGTTTCTGGCCATGATTTTAAATTGATGATTTCAAGCCTTGAGATTATTGGAGTATCTTTGGCAATGGGGCTTATTCCAGCTGCTTTTGCGTATTTTGCTTATTTCAGAGGCATTGGTCAAAAAATTGATCTATCAATCGTTGGGATTATTTCCACACTGGAGCTACTTGTATCAGTTCTTATAGGCAGTGTTTTTTTAAATGAAACGATTACTGTTGTAAAACTCATAGGC
>NZ_JBVBZF010000372.1:0-3289 GCF_057447755.1 Fusibacter sp.
CAAGACAAAGGTGCTCTAGTGCTTCGTGTGCTTTATAAAGTAGCGTTCCACCTGGGGTTTCATAAATGCCTCTTGATTTCATGCCGACAACTCTGTTTTCAACCAAATCAATTGTACCTATGGCATGCGTGCCACCGATTTTATTGAGTGTCTCCATGATTGTAAGGGCATCCATGGCCTCGCCATTGACTTTCACTGGAATACCAGCTTCGAAATCAATGGTGATGTACTCTGGTGTATCAGGTGCATCTTCAGGCGTATTAGACATTTTCAAGATTTTTTTATAGTCTGTTTCAACAGAAGGGTTCTCTATTTCGAGGCCTTCATGTGAAAGATGCCAAATATTCTTATCTCTTGAGTAACTTTGTTCTGCTGTAAATGGAAGATGAATGCCCTTAGAATGACAATACTCAATAGCATCTTCTCTCGATTTAATATTCCAAAGTCTCCATGGTGCTATTATTTTTAAATCAGGATTTAAAGCCTTGATGGCAAGCTCAAATCTGACTTGATCATTTCCTTTTCCTGTTGCGCCGTGGCAGATTGCCTCAGCACCTTCGAGTTCTGCTACATCCACAAGAACTTTTGAGATTAATGGCCTTGCCATACACGTCCCGAGCAAATATTGATTTTCATAGATTGCGTTTGCTTTAAGTGTAGGCCAAATGTAGGATTCAATAAACTCTTCAACAACATCTTTGACGTAGACCTTTGATGCTCCCGATTTAATTGCTTTTGCTTCTAGATTATCGAGTTCATCAATGCCTTGGCCGACATTTACGCAAACGGCGATAATTTCATAATCATAATTTTCCTTTAGCCATGGGATGATGGTTGTGGTATCTAAACCACCAGAATAGGCTAAAACAACTTTTTTCGCCATAAGCGCCTCCTTTAAAATAATTAATGGTGATACGCATGATTATACAATTAATTTAATATAGATGCAAGAAATTTTTAAAAAAATATTGCAAATTTATTTATAGATATGTATAATAATCAGAAATCATCAAAATTATTATTGAAAATACAGGATGTAACTGTATAAGGAGTTGAGAATAATGAGGCGAAGTGCAGAAGAAATAGACCGGAACAAAATGAATACATTATGTATAAACAGTGTATAAAACGTATATTTATTAAGGAGGAACAATTATGTTCAAAATCGTAAAGGGTCATATTAACTCGCCTAAGGGATTTTTAGCTGGTGGTTTACATGCTGGTATAAAGAAAAAGAAGAAAGATCTAGCCATTATTTACTCTGAAGCACCTGCTGTTTTAGCAGGTGTATTTACAACAAATCAGGTTAAAGCAGCACCTGTATTATGGAATCAACAAATATTATCTCAAGGGAACCCAGTTCATGCAGTCGTTATTAATAGTGGCAATGCAAATGCTTGTACCGGGGCTCAAGGGATTCTTGATAACGCACAAATGGCAAAATGGGTATCAGAAAAGCTCAATTGTGAGCAAGAAGAGGTCCTTGTCGCATCCACAGGTATTATTGGTTTGCCCCTTCCCATGGATGTTGTGGAGACCGGGATCAAAACCCTTAGTGAAAAGCTGACGCATCATAGCTTATGTGGTAAAAATGCAGCAGAAGCCATCATGACCACAGATACGTTTTCTAAGGAAGTTTGCGTCGAGTTGATGTTATACGGAAATAAAGTGACCATTTCTGGGATGTCCAAGGGATCGGGTATGATTCATCCCAATATGGCAACCATGTTGTCCTTTGTGACGACTGATGCCAAAATAGAGGGGGCAGATTTACAAGCACTTTTGGGGTCTATTAATGAAGACACTTATAATATGATCTCGGTCGATGGCGATACGAGTACAAATGACATGGTAATTGTACTTGCAAATGGTGAGGCGATGACTGAAACGCTTAAAAAGGAAGATCCCGAATTTAATAAGTTCAAGAAAGCATTCTTATACGTTCATCAAACCCTTGCTAAACTCATCGTAAAAGATGGAGAAGGTGCGAGTAAGCTTTTAGAAGTCACCGTAACTGGCGCACAATCTACAAAGGATGCTAAAAAAGTCGTTAAATCAGTACTGACTTCTAGCCTTGTGAAAACCGCATTTTTCGGAGAAGATGCCAATTGGGGTAGAATCCTTTGCGCTGCAGGCTACTCAGGTGTGACGTTTGACCCTATGGCTGTGGATTTGTCATTTTCGAGCGACAAAGGCTCTATCGAGCTCTTAAATGGCGGCGAGCCTGTTGCTTTCAGTGAAGAAATTGCCTCTGAAATCTTGTCTGAAAAAGAAATTTTTGTACACCTGACATTGGGTGACGGCAGTTCAAAAGCTGTGGGCTGGGGCTGTGATTTAAGTTATGAATACGTCAAAATTAATGGAGCATATAGAACCTGATGGAAAAGATTATAGATAAAGCAAGAATACTCATAGAGGCACTGCCATATATTCATGAGTTCAAGGGCAAGATCTTTGTCATAAAATATGGTGGGAGTGCAATGAAGGATCCCGTTTTAAGACAAAATGTCATGATGGACATATCGCTTTTATCATCTGTGGGCATATTGCCTGTGGTCGTCCATGGTGGTGGAAATGATATCACCAAGCTTCTGGATGAAGTTGGACAAAATTCGACTTTTTTAAATGGAATTCGACTGACCAATGATCAGAATGTGGATTATGTAGAAATGATGTTGTCGGGAAAAATCAACAAGCAGATTGTCTCAGACCTCAATTTCAATCATGGACATGCGGTTGGAATCTCAGGTAGAGACGGGGGTCTCATTGAAGCCGACTGCCTTGATGTCACAAATTTTGCGATGGACCGTGTTGGCAAAATTAAAAAAATTGAAACCGGATTATTGCTGACCCTGTTAAACGCAGGCTATATTCCAGTAGTATCACCGATAGGCACGGATTCAAAGGGAAATGCACTTAACATCAATGCTGATGAGGTTGCAGGCGAAATCGCCAGTGCGCTCAATGCTGAAAAACTGATTTACCTTACTGATGTGGATGGCGTTATGGAAGATCAAAAGCTTGTCAGTGAAATCAATGCGCAAGAAGCACAGACTTTGATAGATAAGGGCGTCATTTATGGTGGTATGATTCCTAAGGTCGAGTACTGTATAAAATCAAATGTGGCCAATGTCCATATTTTAAATGGGACTTTAGAGCATTCAATTTTGCTTGAAATCTTTACACAAGAGGGCATTGGCACTAAAGTCGTAAAATATTAACAGCTCTATGAGGAGGGCTAATGAATACGTCAGATAATAATAAAAATTCTAGTATAAATGCAGATTTA
>NZ_JBVBZF010000373.1:0-3274 GCF_057447755.1 Fusibacter sp.
ATAAGTGTTATTTTCATATTGCCTCCTTTTCTGCTTTGCCTTACATCCATACACAAAGTTTATTTTTTCTATTTTAACATTTTATGCCTATTCAGACCAATAAATTTCAATGCATTCCAATATAATTATTTATAATTATTTATTTAAAATAACTTTAACGTTTCATGGTACAGGAGATGTGTATCAGGGTAAATAAATTCTGAGATGATTTGATACTATTCTCTAGATCAGCACCAACGAGCCTTGGTATTGAGTTGGCCCAAAAGAACAATATTACCCTGGTTGGATTTGCTAGGGGGAACAGGATGAACATCTATACACATCCTCATCGGATTAGCAGGGCTTAGATCTATAAAATAAAAAGAGTCAAATGCACATTTGTGACGAACACGAAATGGCTTTGGCTCTTCATTATTTTATAAATGGGCTCTCTATTATTTTATAAAATAGAAATAAATGCTCTAATTTCTATACTTACTATACCACATTTTGCACTTTTTTTCCAGTCTGTTCATGTGACTGCCAGTATGATATTAAATATATAGGGGGCATTAAGACCTTCCATAGGGCATCACAGTGATGCTTTATAAGTTTAGAGTTAAGATAGGAGCGAATCATGAGAATTATGGAAAATGTTGAAATCTTGAGTATAATAGGTAACCAAGGCCTCAACAGTGATGCCATTCATCCAGTTGTGGTATGGGATGATCAAAATGTGGTTATGTTTGATACTGGCTTTCCAAATATGGAAACACAGATTGTAGAGATGGCAAAAGAGGCAGGTGTTCCAATAGAGAGACTTAGTAAAATCATGATTACACACTCTGACTTAGACCACATTGGATGCCTCTCCAAGCTTAAAAGCAGCTCTGCTTCAATCTGGTGTCATGTTAATGAAAAGCCCTTTTTAGAATGTGATGTACCACCTGTAAGACTGGCAGCTATGGAAAATGCGATTCCTTTTTTAGAGGGTGAGCGGAAAGTACAATTACAGACTATTGTCAATGCTTTAAAGGCAAATTATATGAATTTAAAGGTCAAAGTTACAGAAACCTTTGAGAGTGATATTAGGATAAGTGACTGCGGTGGCATTCAGTGTCTTTTCACTCCAGGCCATACAACTGGCCATACCGCCTACTACTTAGAAGACTCAAAATTGTTAATTGCGGGTGATATCCTTAGAATTGTAAATGAAAGAATTGCCACTTGTGATGAGCAACTCATATTAGACAAAGAAGCTTACAAAGCCTCTCTGCTAAAACTGACGCAATATCAAATGGACTCTATACTTTGCTTTCATGGTGGGTATATGGCGGGAAATATTAGTGAAATGATTAAAAGTCTTTTGAATACAATGGCTTTTTAATATTATGATGATATTATTAAATAAGGGGGCAAAATTATTAAATATTTCAAGTAGAAGTATAGTGGCGTAACCTTATTATTGAATTTCATGTGATAAAGTAAAGGAGGACAGTTCAATATGAAGAAGTTTGTTATAGAAGATGCGTTTTGGGAAACTTTTCCTCAAGCTAAAATTGGTATAGTAGTTGCAAATGACATAGACAATGGTCTTAAGTCAGAAACGCAATTTCAATCATTACTTGAAAATGCTGAGAAGGAAGCTTTAAAGTATTTTGTTGAAAATGATTTTAGTAGCAATCGTGTCATAAAGGTTTGGCGAGAGGCTTTTCAGAGGTTTAAGACGAAAAAAGGGGCAAGATCATCAATTGAAGCCCTACTCAAACGTGTAAACAACGGCAACCACATTGGCTGTATTAACCCTCTAGTAGATATATATAATTCTATTTCTCTTAAGTATGCAATGCCTTGCGGCGGTGAGGATATCGCTACCTTTAGAGGCGATGTTAAATTGACAAAGGCCCTTGGCGGCGAACATTTTATTACGCTGGGATCAGATGAGGATGCGCCACCATACCAGGGTGAAATTGTTTACAAAGACGACGAAGGTGCCATTTGCAGGTGCTGGAACTGGCGAGAATCTGTAAGAACCATGCTGACTGAAAATACGAAAGATGCCTTTCTATGTATTGAACTTGTAGATGAAGAAAGAGTTGAAGCCTTTGAAGCAGCCCTCATTGAGCTGTCTACGCTCATCAATGAAAATCTGGGTGGTAAATGCCAAACCTTTATTATGGACATCAACAAAAGAGAGATGGTTATTGAGGCGTAATGCCGTAATGTATTACTTAAATTTATGGTTATAAAACGAGGTGAATATATGAAAATGATTGAAAGTAGAAGAAGCATTCGAAAATACAAGGATAAAAAGGTAGAAGCCCAAAAGCTAATGCAACTGATCGAAAGTGCGAGACTGGCACCATCAGGCAGTAACACTCAGCCATGGCAATTTATCATCGTTGAATCAGAAGAGACCAAAATGAAACTAGCGGTAGCAGACCACAATCAACTTTGGATGATGACCGCACCAGTCTTTATTGTGGTCGTGGCAGATATCAGATGCCGAATTTCAGAGGATGTAGACCTCAGAATTGATGAAAACAGCCCTGAGCCTGAAGTTAAATTGATCATCAGAGATACATCCATCGCAATAGAGCACATACTTCTTGAAGCCGAATCATTGGCACTTTCCACATGCTGGACAGCTTGGTTCAAACAGGATGACGTCCGCCCAATTTTAGGGATTCCAGAAGATAAATACGTATGTGGGATTATCACAGTGGGATATGGTGATGAACAACCTACACAGAGACCAAGGCATGCACTTGAAGACATTGTACGATATGAAAAATGGTGATTAAAATGATTCAATATACGGAAGTTGAACTTGAAGAAGCCCTTAAAACCGTAATCGCCACCATTGCAAACTGTGAAAAGATGCTGCCAAAGTTTATGGAAGGCACTTCACAGAATACACTGCTAAAAAATAGAATAAGTGCATTGATGATTTCCAAAAACCTAATGGAGAGCTTTAAGCACACTGGTAGTATTCCAAGGGAAAAACCTATTTCGGTAGAGGAAAAAGAGAAAGCAATGCCTCCAATACTATCAATTATTCATAAATGCGAAAGGGCAAGAGCGAAAGCGGTGGAAGGCACGACAAACTATAAAAGATTAACCAAAACCATAGAGGCCATGAAGATCGCTGAGTCGTTATTAAATGACCAAGGATAATTTTGTAATGATTCTGATATCCGACTAATCTGTGCACAGAATATCGGATATGAAATTTTCACTTCTGATAAACTAATTACAACAAGAGTTGAGGCAGAGCTAAGATGAGAAATGGTAG
>NZ_JBVBZF010000374.1:0-3260 GCF_057447755.1 Fusibacter sp.
AAATGTACTAAAATGCGTTGAAAATATATAAGTAAATATATTAAAAAATATAAAAAAGTCATATTGAAAAATATAAATAAATGATCTTAAGAAATCGTTTAAATGACTAAAAATCATATAGAATAATAGAGAGAAAACCAATGGAAATTGGTAAAAATGTTAAATGTTAAAAGATAGAAGGAGACCTCGGTAATGCACTGTGGTCTCCTTTACGTTGAATCTATGAGGTATATTTAGGCGTATGTATGCAAAAAAATACATAGCATAATTTGTATTTCCACTTGAAAGGTCATTGGAAGTGTGCTAATATTGCTAATAAGTGATTTACAACTTAATAACCTTATCCAGAGTGGCTGAGAGAACAGGCTCAATGACGCCCAGCAACCTGCATCCCATTCGATGCGTGGTGCCAATTCCTGCATTTCTTTATTGAAGTGAGAGATAAGAAGAGACTTATGATCTTTATCGCCTTCGTTTAGAATGCGATTTTTTTTATTATAATCCTAAGAAAGGAGGTTTTTCATGAATATTATCGTTCAAAAATATGGTGGGACTTCAATGGCGGATGCCAAATGTGTTAAAAATGTAGCAAATAAGGTGGTCAGAGCGAAACAGAATGGCAATAAAGTCGTTGTGGTTGTATCAGCTCCAGCTGGAATGACGGATGAACTCGTAAAGAGAGCCAAAGAAGTAACAGAAAAGCCTTCAGGGAGAGAGCTGGATATGATTCTTGCCACTGGTGAGCAAATCTCGATTTCTCTTTTGGCAATGGCAATAAAAGATTTGGGTGAGGAAGCCATCTCTTTTACAAGCACACAAGTTGGCATCTTCACAGATGGTAATCACAATAAAGCAAAGATTGAAACCATAGAAACAACTAAAATCATGGAAGCCCTTGATGCTAACAAGGTCGTTATCATCGCAGGCTTCCAAGGTGTTACCAGAGATTTTGAAATAACGACACTTGGCAGGGGTGGATCAGATACATCAGCAGTTGCCATTGGCGTGGCATTAAAGGCTAGTGAGATAGAAATTTACACAGATGTAGATGGGGTTTATACTGCAGATCCAAGGATTGTACCAAATGCACACAAAATACCTAAGATATCATTTGAAGAAATGCTTGAGATGGCCGGGTCAGGTGCAAAGGTACTTCATTTAAGAAGTGTTGAGCTCGCTGCTAAAAACCATTTGCCGATTCATTTGAGGTCGTCGTTTACGGATACAATAGGCACTTATGTAACAGAGGAGGATGAAGATATGGAAGACGTATTGGTAAGAGGCGTTGCTCATACCACAAATAATGCTAAAATTACACTCGCAAATGTTCCGCATACATCTCAAAACATTGCATATATCTTTGAAGAGATTGCTAAGCACAATATAAATGTAGATGTTATTACTCAGAATTATGTGGACAAGGATAAATTGACCATTTCTTATACTGTGGCAGAGGAAGACTTTGACGCTGCATTAAAGCTTGCTAAACAACTAGGTTCAAGTGTAAAGGCGCAATCTGTTTTTGGTTCAAAGGATATAGCAAAGGTTTGTATTATTGGCGTTGGTATGAAATCCGCTGCAGGCGTTGCCTCAAGAGTGTTTAGATGTCTTGCTGAGGAGAACGTTGAGATTGATATGGTTTCCACATCAGATATCAATATCTCTTGCATTATCAGAGAGAGCGATTATCAGAAAGCAGTTATTGCAATACACAACGAGTTTGAACTTTAAATTTAAGTCAAACACAGGATGAGTTGTTCTAAAAAAAAGACACTTTATTTTTAAATAAAGGTGTTGTAACCATAGGTTATATGTGCTAAAATCATAAAAACTAAATATTGAAGGCAGAAATATCATAAATGTATGCCTTATACAAAACTGAATATCCTTGAATTTATCAAGAGTGGCTGAGAGACTGGCTCAATGACGCCCGGCAACCTACATCCCATTTGATGTGTGGTGCTAATTCCTGCATTTCGTAAGAAATGAAAGATAAAAGCAGTACTTGTTGTACCTAAATGTCGTTCATTTCTTAAATGAAGGACATTTTTTTATAACAAAATTTGAGTATAAAAAGGATGGAACGAAGCATGGCAAAAACTTATGATCAAATTAATGAAAAAATCAGAAAAGGTGAAGCTGTTGTTGTCACCGCAGAAGAAGTAATCGACATTATTAAGGAAAGAGGGACAGAGGCAGCGGCAGAATATGTGGATGTTGTGACAACCGCGACATTTGGTCCAATGTGTTCAAGTGGTGCATTTTTAAATTTTGGTCATGCTTCTCCGCCAATTAGAATGCAAAAGACATTTTTAAATCAAGTGGAAGGCTATTCTGGCGTTGCTGCTGTAGATACTTATATTGGTGCAACGGAATGGTCTAAGGATAAAGGCATAGAATACGGTGGCGCTCATGTTATTTGTGATTTGATCGCAGGAAAGAGCATTGAACTTGAGGCGTATTCAAACGGCACAGATTGCTATCCGAGAAAAGACGTTAAAACCCAAATTAAACTTGAAGATTTGAATGAAGCTTATTTATTCAATCCGAGAAATGCATACCAAAATTACAATGCGGCGACAAACTCAGGTGATAGAACCGTTAAAACCTACATGGGTGTCTTAAAACCAGACTTTGGCAACGTCACTTATTGTACATCTGGCGAGCTTAGCCCACTTTTAAATGATCCTACTTATAGAACCATAGGAATCGGTACACGTATTTTCCTAGCAGGTGCTCAAGGTTATGTTTCCTGGAGAGGGACCCAGTTCAACTCAAGTGCTGACCGAGATGAAAATGGTGTTCCAACAAGACCATCTGGAACGCTTGCTGTAATAGGTGATTTAAAAGCCATGGACACGAGGTTCATCAGTCCGGGAGTCTTTGAAGGGTACGGGGTTTCCTTGTTCCTGGGTATAGGAATACCGATTCCAATCTTAGATGAAGACATGATTAAAGCAGTGGGCGTCACCAATAAGGAAATTCAGACCAATGTGGTGGATTATGGTCAAAGTGATGGGACCAAGCCAGTGGTCAGAACCGTTAACTATGAAGAACTTCGCAGTGGGTCAATCGAAATTGATGGGAAAATCGTTAAGACGGCCCCAATTACATCCTTAAAAAAATCTAGAGAAATTGCAGAATTGCTTAAGACACAAATTCAAGAGGGTTCGTTTTTATTACAAAAACCCGTAGAGATGTTTCCGCTTGACAGTAGGGTTAAAGGCTTGAAGGTTTAAAGGGTCAAAGATTCAAAGCGT
>NZ_JBVBZF010000375.1:0-3249 GCF_057447755.1 Fusibacter sp.
AAAGTGTAATTGGAATGAAATTTCCAATTCTGTTGTGAGTATGATTTAATTATTATATAATTGTGGTATAGAAGGAAAATGACAGAAGAGGAGGTATGTATGTATCACTTAAAGAAGCTTTCCGGATACATAGTTTTAATTCTAGTGGAGATCATCTCATATTTTGCCTTACATGTGGAAGATCTTGAAATGTTTTTTATGATGTGGGGCCTGTTTTATTTTGCCCTTTTAATTTACAATGTATTTAATGTATTTGCTGATGGCTCTCTAAATGCAGTCGGTGGGAGTCTTTCTAGGGGTGCAAGTGGTGCAGGTAAACAAGTGCTCGATGCAAAACTTGCTGAATCCTTGTATTCTGAAAATAAGAATGACAAAAGAGAGGGTGGGGGCTTGATGGATCCCTCAAATATTTTCTTTGTCTTCTATACACTTATCAATATTATAGGATATGTAATTGTCATGCCAAAATGACTTGGTGATCACATATATGCGTCAGGAATAATGCTTGTTTTAGGAGGTCTCAATGTACAAAAAAATTGCAATTCAAAAGATGAAGGAAACCTTCAAGGATGCTGAATTTGGTATTATTCATACCCTTAACGTACTTGAAAATGCTGAGCGGATCTCAAAGAGTGAGAAGCTGGTCAATGATGAGTTCAAAGTGGTGGTCTTATCTGCCATATACCATGATATTGGTGCACTGGAAGCTGAGAAAAAGCATGGCAACATGATGGGCAAATATCAAGAGATAGAGGGACCGCCTATTGCGCGAAACTATATGACCTCAACAGATATTGATCGCTCAATCGTGGACCGGGTATGTTATATCGTCGGTAACCACCACACGCAAGAAGCAATTGATGGTGTGGATTTTAGAATTATTTGGGAAGCTGATTTGCTTGAAAACATGCGTGGCCTTGTTTTGACGCAGGATGATAAGCAGTTAATTGATTTTATTGATAAGTCCTTCATACTTGATGAATCTAAAAAGATTGCCTTTGAGAAGTATCTTGCCAATAAATACAATCGCTGAATAAAGAAGTGAAGTAAGAACAAGCGATTTAACATCGAGTGATCTTTCTATGAGCAATGTAAGAAGGCAGAAAATGACGAGAGGTGGTTTTAGTACTTATGGACAAAGAAATTGAAGCGTATTTGATTGAATTTATAAGACCCTATCTTAATACATCTTACGAGAATCTCAAGGAAATCGTAAGCCAATTGCCCGTTAAGGCCTTTAAAAAAGGGGCTATGGTTTTGTATCAGGGCGAGCCTTCAAATCACTGTGTATTTGTCATAAGGGGCTGTTTGAGACAGTACAGGATCAATGAAAAAGGTGATGAAGTAACGAGTGAGTTCTATGAAGAAGGCCAGTGGGTAAATGTGTTTAATGAACGTGTTGGTGATAATGTTTCGAGATATAGTGTTGTTTGTGTTGAGGCGTGTGTCCTTCTCTACAGCTATATTGATCAAAAGAACACGATGTTTGAAATGTTTCCAGATTTAAAGGATATGACCAGCCAGATGCTGGGTGAAAAACTGGGCGAGATAAATGAAAGCATTTACTCATTTGCTTCACGATCACCTGAAGAGCGGGTAAAGGAACTCATGGACAATCGGCCAAATTTGATTAAAAGAGTACCACAACATCAATTAGCAAGTTATCTCGGGATTACGCCAGAGTCGTATTCCAGAATCAAAAAAAGATTGGATTCATTGATATAAGTCAATGAATCCTTTTTTTATTCCTATTAGAATGGAGATAAGAAACTTATAAGGAGGCTTATTATGAAAGCAGTTAGATACCACAAATTTGGTGAACCAGATGTTTTACAAGTTGAAGAGATTGATGATCTGGTCATTAATGAGGATCAAATTTTAATTGAGGTTTTTTCAACAAGTGTTAATTCAGGAGATTGTCACTTAAGAAGCGGAAAGCCTTTTCTTGCCAGACTCTTTGCAGGACCTTTTACCCCAAAGCAAAAGATTCTTGGAACGACCTATTCAGGAAAAGTGGTTGAGGTGGGCAAGTCGGTAAGGCAGTTTAAAGTGGGTGATGAAGTAATGGGGTCTCTAGGGATTCATTCGGGTACTTATGTTGAATATATTAGTGTTCATGAGGATTCTGTTATTGCTATAAAACCAACCAAGCTTTCTCATGAAGAGGCAGCATCATTAATCTTTGGGTCCTTATCCGCAAAATACTTTTTGGACCAAGCAGGTCTAGATGGTGAAAAGAAAGTATTAATTATCGGCGCGTCTGGAGGCGTCGGAGCTTATGCTGTCCAATACGCTCGAAATTTAAATGCACATACGACTGGAGTCTGTCATCAAAATAGTATGGGATTTGTCAAGAAGCTAGGAGCTGATCAAGTCGTCGATTATCAGTCCGACAAGCTCTCTGATTTTAAGAATCAATTTGATATCATATTTGATACGGTTGGCAGGGAAAAACTGTCTGTGATTGAAGCGTGTTTGACAAAAGAAGGCACTTATATCACCACAGCAGCAAGGGCTGACCTCATGCTTAAGCAGATTGGCAATAAACCAAATCATAAGAGATTTATGTTCGGCATCGCCAAATCAAATGCGTCAAGCTTAATAAATATTTTAGACTTGGTTCAGTATGGTGCTTATGAGCCCTTAATTGATTCGATCTTTCCAATGAGGGATGTAGTGAGTGCTCATAGGCGTGCTGAAGAGAGCGGCAAGGCAGGTGCTATTGTATTGAATATTAAGGGGTAACTCAATTTTTAAAAATACCAAATGGTTGGTTTTCTCTTTTAAATAAAGCTGAAAATGAGACAATTCAAGTGTTTTGAGGGAAAATGCAACCAGTGGTTGACAAATTACCAAGTCCAATTGATAGTATGTAAAGGCTAAAATTGATATACTGAACTTATAAAAGAGGATGTCGACAATGTATTGATAATTGAAAATGTTGATATAGAGGAAGGTGAGAAATGATTTTAGCAGATAAAATAATCAAATTAAGGAAACAAATGGGATGGTCTCAAGAAGCACTTGCAGAAAAATTAAATGTTTCTCGGCAGTCGGTTTCAAAATGGGAAAGTGGGAGTAGTATCCCTGAACTTAATAAAATAATAATGCTTGGTGAAATTTTTGGTGTGACTACGGACTATTTGATTAAAGATGAGATTGAATCAATGGCTGAAGTTAAGCCATTTAAGGAGATGACCAACACAAGGCAAATTTCTTTGGAAGATGCAAACCATTATGTATATACTC
>NZ_JBVBZF010000376.1:0-3241 GCF_057447755.1 Fusibacter sp.
ATAGTGGGTTCGCTTGGCTTAATAGCCGTGGTGATTCCCGTTACACTTGTCATTGGTGTATCCACTGCGATATACCTTGAAGAATATGCGACCAAGGGCAAGATTTCATCTTTCATAAAGGTAAACTTGTCAAACTTGGCCAGTGTGCCATCTGTTATCTTTGGACTTTTAGGGCTTTCTGTTTTTAGTAGACTCTTCCATCTGGGGTCAAGTATCCTGGCAGGTGGGTTCACATTATCCTTATTGGTACTGCCAATTATTGTCGTATCCAGCCAAGAAGCCATTAAAGCTGTTCCAGGATTCTTAAGAGAAGCCTCTTACGGGATGGGTGCAGATAAGTGGACAACCATTAAAAAGGTTGTTTTACCAGTTGCTTTACCTGGAATCCTAACCGGTTCAATCCTTTCCATTTCAAGGGCAATAGGTGAAACGGCACCTCTTGTTGTTCTGGGAATTCCAACTTTGATCATGAAGGTGCCAAACTCGTTTATGGATGACTTTACAGCGCTACCAATTCAGATTTATTATTGGACTTTAGATACGGTATTGACGCCTGAATATGCAAATTTGGCGGCTGCGACAATCATTGTCTTACTCGTGACTTTATTCATGATGAACTCGATTGCAATCTTTATAAGAAATAAATATCAACGTGGTTTTTAAAAGTAGATTTTATGGAGGATATTAAATTGTCAAAACAAATCATAACACCGGAAAATTATGTGTATGATGTTCAGGGCTTGAACCTTTGGTATGGAAATGACCAAGCGTTAAAAAACATCAACATGAAAATTAATAAAAATGAAGTTACAGCCATTATTGGGCCTTCTGGTTGTGGAAAATCAACGTTTATTAAAACTTTGAATCGTATGATCGAAAATATTCCGATTGTAAAGACTTCTGGCGAAATCTTATATCATGGTAAAAATATATTTGATAAATCAGTGAGAGTGGAAGAACTTAGGACAACTGTAGGCATGGTTTTTCAAAAGCCAAATCCATTTCCAAAATCAATTTATGAAAATGTGGTTTACGGCCCTAAGATTCATGGCATAAAAGACAAACGCCTTCTTATGGAGATTTGTGAAACCAGCTTAAAGAGTGCCGCACTTTGGGATGAGGTAAAGGATAGACTTCATGACAATGCGTATGGCCTTTCTGGTGGTCAGCAACAAAGACTTTGCATTGCAAGGTGTTTAGCGGTACAACCAGATGTTATTCTCATGGATGAACCAACCTCTGCTCTTGACCCTATTGCAACAGCTAAGATAGAAGAGCTAATTGACCGTCTCAAATCAGAGTATACAATTGCCATTGTAACACATTCCATGCAACAAGCTGGCCGTATTTCAGATAAGACTGCATTTTTCCTAATGGGCGAGCTTATTGAATATGATAGCACAGAAGTCATCTTTTCAAATCCGAGAGATAAGCGAACAGAAGATTATATCACTGGCAGATTTGGTTGATAAAATAAGAACAAGATGACAGGAGAAAACACATGGTTTTGGAGAAATTTAAGGCATTTTTAGGCGGTCTAACTAAAGTAAAAAGTCAGTTTATGGATAAAAACATCAGAATAGACGACCAGCTGGTAATTGAAATGGATTCCCCAAAAGTTAAGATGGACATAAAAAAACGTCTGTCCCAAATCAAGAGTATCGAAATCATTAGAAACATAAAATGGAATCAATTTTCAAGTTTAAAAATACAAACCAAATTACTCCTAATGGTCTTACTCACAAGCTTAATACCTCTTGCAATACTAGGGTTTGTAAGCGTGAATAAATCCAGTGTTGAAATACAAAAAGAAATCTATAATCAGAATCAACTCTTTACAAACCTATCACAGGAACGCATTCAAAACTACTTTTCAAGTAGAGAGGGCGATTCCATGCTTTTAGCAGAATCCAAAATTGTTAGAGATGGTTTGGAAACGCTCAATGGTTTCAATGCGACATCTCAAGAGAAGCTCAATATAGAAGCAGATTTTCGACATATTTTTAAGACGGCATTAGATCAGTATGCTTATACAGATATATTCTTAACCAATATGTACAATGAAGTCGTCTACTCACAGAATTATGATAAGCTGGATATGGCGCCACTGGTCGTAGCTGGGGATTATTGTGAAAAAGCACTTACTGGCACGCAAAACTGGTCTCAAATTTTTAGAAACAGCTTTATAGATGACAACATCATGGTACTTTCCACGCCGGTTTACAATTATACAAATCATGGTTCGGAACCTATAGGGACTTTAAATATTGTCCTCAACCAAAGTGCCATAGATACAATTGTGAAGAATGGTGCAGAAAAAATTGGAAAAACAGCAGATGCCTATTTGGTCGATGCTGAGGGTAGGCTTCTTACAAGTACCTTACAAGGGGATAGTAAGCCACTTGAAACTATGATTAACACACAAGGTGTTGATGCGTTAAAGCATGCGATAACCGCACAAGAGAGCGCCTATAACAAAGCCATGTCATATAAAAACGAAGCCGGTAAAGACGTTATTGGCACGGTTTCAGTGACACATATTGGCGATTGGCACGTTGGTCTTGTAACAGAAGTTGAAAAAGCTGAAGCACTTGGTGCTATAGGACTTCTCAGCAATCAATTAATGGTAACTTCAATTGCAATTATTATCTTATGCTTGATATTTGCCATGGTTATGGCAGGGACAATTCGTAAACCGATTTATCAGGTAATCGATATGACAAATCAAATTGCGGGATATGACCTTACCATGAACCTTGATTCAGATCAGATCAAGGGAAGAGATGAAATGAGCGAACTTAAGCGAGCAATGGCGCAAATCGTCTCAAATTTTAAAGGTATAATCATGGATGTTGATCAATCATCAAAACGCGTTTTCACCGCTTCTTTAGACCTAAATAAAAATGCCACGGCGTCACTTGAAGTGACCGATGAAGTAAAGTTGGCTGTAGAGGAAATCGCAAAGGGTTCTGGTGATCAAGCAATAAATGCACATGAGAGTTTCGAAAAAACAGGTCAGCTTAGTGCCATTTTAAAACGTGATCAGGAAGAAGTTGAAGAAATTACAAGAGCCATCATTGATGTGGATGCATTGGCAGATCAAGGACTTGAAGTGATTAAGCAGTTAACCATAATCAATGGTCAATCTACAAAAGCCAATCAAGAAGTCCACAATAATATCATGAAAGCCACTGAAGATTCTAAAAAAATTGAACAAGCAAGTGCACTGATTATGTCTATA
>NZ_JBVBZF010000377.1:0-3237 GCF_057447755.1 Fusibacter sp.
CAAATAACAAATAACCATAGAGTCTTAGTTGCTGTCGTTTAAGCATAGAGGTTGTCCTTTCGAAGCTAGAAATTTGTAATGTGCATAAAATTAAATGTCTAAATTGTCAGAAAATTGGTGCTTGTCTTATTATACCAAATTTGAAGAAGGGTATATAAATTTTTTTTTATATCTTTAGTAAGAGGATTTCGAGATTGTCTAACCTATTCAACTCATGTATAATGACACTAATTGAAGGTTTAGAAAATCTTGAAGCCTATATAAAATAGACGTTTTAGAACCTTAACATATAATGGTAATTGTGCATAAATTAAAAGGAGGGCCTATGAGGGAAAAATTTTTGATCGGTGAGTTGGCCAAAATGTTCAACATCAGTACGGATACCTTGAGGCATTACGACCGAATTGGTTTGTTTAAACCAGAATACGATCCCAACAACGATTATAGATATTACGACATCAGGAGCTTCTTTAAACTCAGTCGAATTCTCTTTTTTAAGAACTTGGACATATCCCTAGATGATATAAATAAGTACATGAAAAATAAAAATACCAATAATCTAGTGAATCTGCTTAAAAAGAAGGAGGACGAAATTGACCAAAAGATCAATCGACTGATGAATCTAAAAAATAAGATTCAAACGAAACTAGCCCTCCTTGAAAGTATTAACAATGAACTTGATGAGATTAAAATAAAAAAAATTCCGGCAAGACAGGGTATCTTCCTAGATATGACAGATGTGGCAAGTGACTATGAGATTAAAAAGGCCTTTAAGGCTAATGAGCACTATCTCAGAACGAGCTCCTGGCTGATTGAAGGCCAAATTTATACTTCGCTTTCAAAGGAGAATATGAACCAGGGGATCTTTACGCGGTTTAGATATTTCATAGAGGTGGTTTCAGTTGATTCAGAACAGTCATCTCAAACCATCGAAATACCAGAACACGACTATGCCTGTATTACTTTTGTAGGCCCATATTGTGAGATGTCCAAATACTATGAAATTCTAACAAAATGGATCCATGACAATGGCTATTTAATCACTGGTGACTCTATAGAAAAAAACATTGTAGATTACGACTTTTCAGATTCAGAACTTGAATATGTTTCTGAAATTCAGATTCCAATTGAAAAAGCCTGATCTCAATATAGCCTTTGATGAGACTCTTGCCACATGCAAGCCTTCAGTTATAAACTAAAATAAGGGTGGATAGGCCACAAACATGACTAGGTTTATGATCTGTTAATAAATCTTAATGAGCGAAAGCTCTTTTTTTTTGCAAAAAGTGCGTTGAATCACATATTTAATAGTAGAAGGGTCATATAATGAAAGAAAAAATGGAGGCCCTTATGACAAATAAAACGATGTTTAAACAAGGCAACTGGTCTGAAACAATAGATGTTAAAAATTTTATCGCACTAAATTACAAGCCCTATGAAGGTGATGACCAGTTTTTAGTTGGCAAGAGTCAAAAGACAAAAGCGGTATGGGAAAAAGCAGAATCCCTCATAAAAGAAGAAATTGAAAAAGGCATTATCGGCATTGAGACCAAAGTTTTTTCTGGCATCAATCAATACAAAGCGGGTTATCTAGACCGTGAAAATGAAGTCGTGGTGGGCTATCAAACAGATGAGCCATTAAAACGCATTATGAACCCATATGGTGGCTTCAGAATGCTTGAAGCTTCACTTGAAGCCTATGGCTATGAAATGTCAAATGAAATGTCAGAATCCTTTCAGGCCTACCGAAAAACACATAATCAAGGTGTTTTCGATGCCTACACAGGTGAAATGAAGCTTGCGAGAAGTGTTGGCCTTTTAACAGGGCTACCTGATGCTTATGGTCGTGGCCGAATCATTGGAGATTATAGAAGGATTGCCTTATATGGTATAGATAAGCTCGTCAATGCAAAGAAGGCAGATTTTAAAGCCTTAGAATCACAAATGGCAACAGAGGACAACATCAGATTAAGAGAAGAGTTATCTGAACAGGTTAGAGCCCTTATTGAAATGAAGGAAATGGCGCGTGAGTATGGGGTGGATATTTCAAAGCCAGCTCAAAATGCCACAGAAGCAGTCCAATTTTTCTATTTTGGCTATTTGGCAGCCGTGAAAGAAAATAATGGCGCAGCCATGTCACTTGGTAGAAATACAACTTTCTTAGATATTTTCATTGAGAGAGATATTGAACTTGGATTATTGGATGAAGCAGGTGCACAAGAGCTCATCGATCAATTGGTCATCAAGCTCAGAATGGCCAGACACCTAAGAACGCCAGACTATAATACTTTGTTTGCAGGTGATCCAACTTGGGTTACAGAGTCAATAGGTGGTATGGGAGAAGATGGTAGAACGCTTGTTACAAAGACGGCCTTTAGATTTTTGAACACCTTAACAAATCTTGACCCAGCACCTGAACCAAACATGACAGTACTTTGGTCAAAAGAACTTCCAGAGAACTTTAAAAGGTATTGTGCTAAAATGTCCATTCAAACAGGTGCCATACAGTATGAAAACGATGATCTTATGAGACCTATCTATGGTGATGATTATGGGATTGCATGCTGTGTTTCTCCTATGAAAATTGGTAAGGAAATGCAGTTTTTCGGAGCGAGGGCAAATCTTGGAAAGGCATTGCTCTACAGCATCAATCAAGGCTATGATGAACTCAAAAGAGATAAAAATGACCAGCCAATTAAAGTTTTAGAGGATATTGCGGCCTTATCTGATGGGGTGCTTGATTATGAAGTAGTCCTTGAATCCTATAAAAAGGTCCTTGAAAAATTGGCGAGATTGTATGTAAATACCATGAATACCATCCACTATATGCACGACAAATACGCATATGAAAAAGGACAAATGGCACTTCATGATACAGAGGTTGGTCGATATATGGCTTTTGGTGTGGCAGGGATCTCATTGGTGGCGGATTCACTTAGTGCAATCAAACACGCAAGGGTAACTGCTCTTAGAGATGAGAATGGCATCACCACAGGTTTTGACATTGAGGGTGATTATCCAATGTATGGCAATGATGATGACCGTGTGGATTTAATCGCAAAAGAGATCGTGACCTTCTTTAGCAATGAAATTAAAAAGCATAAAACCTATCGAGATTCATCTCAGACCATGTCCATCTTAACGATTACCTCAAATGTCGTCTATGGTAAAAAAACTGGCGCGACACCAGATGGTCGACTCAAAGGTCAACCCTTTGCACCAGGTGCCAATCCAATG
>NZ_JBVBZF010000378.1:0-3235 GCF_057447755.1 Fusibacter sp.
AATTCATATACCAATGTATATTGTTTTGACGCTGGAAACACTTGATTTGGCAAAAAAGTGTACTCAACGGATACTGAATCCTCAGCAATTTTAATTACCTTGGCTTGAACCCTAATCATGCCTAACTGAGCATCAATCATTTCAGTTTCCCACGTAGTCCCTTCTGAAACTTCGCTCTTTAGTAGGACCATTTCTCTTTGATCGCTATAATATTCTGACAAAGAGTCCTTTGTAACCTTATAGGCTTTGTAGAAGGATAAGTCTCCGAGCTCACCGCCAGATAAATCTTCCACTTCGCCTTCAAAATAATACAATTTTCCCGCTTCTGGGGAAATAACTTCATCGATTTTTACACAAGTTTCATAGCGGCTGTAATCTGCGATGCCATTATAAAAAAGCGTTTCGTTAAGATTGTAATCAAAATAGCCTCTCAAATCTAAAATTTGATTCACGGAAGCGCCTTCATTTGGTATCGATTCTTTTGAAGTAGAATCGGGGGTTTGACTACAACCTACAAACAAGAGACATATTCCAATTAGTATCAAGCCCCTTAGAAATCCCTTTTTATGCTTCATCTTCATCAACATTATATCCCCCTACTATTTCGTTTTAGATTAACACGACACAAAAAGAGGGCTCTCGCTCTCTTCATGCATCCATCTTTTTTAATTAGCTTATAAATTTATTTTGTTTTCTAATAGGTACCCTGTCATTCCAAATAATATCACACTCATCACTAGGACATACACAATGCTCATGTTCATTGCCATGTGAATATTTGAAATTACTTCCACACTGGAAAAGTGGCTCGCATTGACCATATCAAGACTTTTTCCTGCTAGATTGACTACCAATCCAAATATTTGTCCCTTGATAAAGTTAATTCCCACAAATATGCCAAATGTGATTGCCCCTTTAAATCTAACATCGGTGAATATGCTTTTAAAGAGTGCAAACGATAGGAAAATTGTCAGTGCAAACTCTACAAGTCCTAAAACGCCTACAATCAAACCTTTAATGATCAACCAAATCTCATCTGAGTTAAAACCAAAGCTAAACTCAAAACCGCTTATGTCCATAATTTTTGCATTTGCAAACATCAAAACAAGATAAATGACGGCGATAAAAAAACCTTCAATCAATGCAAAGATAACCTTGGAACCCAATATCTGATAACCATTAAAAGGTGTCATGAACAACATATACCCCTCTTGCTTAAACATATCCTGTCTGAGCAAGGTAACGATATCCACTAAGTATAATATACCAAATCCAACAGCTAATAGAGATATAAATACAGCAAAAATATCATCATTTGCAAAATAACGCACAGTTTCATCTAATTGAAAATACTTAAAAAGTGCATAAGCTTCGCCCAATAAAACCATTATGCATGCCACTAAAAAGACAGTTCGCTTCCGAATAAGTTCAAATTTTAATAATTTAAGCATGTGCAAAAACCTCCCTGTAAATATCTTCAATAGACTTGCCTCTTTCAAATCTCAAGTCCTCAGCCTTGCCCTGTAACACCAGTCTGCCATTTCCAAGAAAAATGACTTCATCTAGAATCTGTTCAATTTCCGTTACTAAATGTGTTGATACAATCATCACACTATTCTCATTAAAATGCTCAATAATGCACTCTTTGATTTTCGTTCTAGAAATTGGATCAAGCCCATTTAAAGGTTCATCTAGCATAACAATCTCAGCTGATCTGCAGATGGTTAAAGAAATTTTTAATCTTGCCCGTTGTCCTGTGGAAAGACTTGAAACCTTTTGATTGAGATCAAGCTCCATAAAAGTCATTAGATCTATTGCCTTATCATAATCAAAATCATGATACATATCTTTGTAGAAATTAAGACTGTCTTTTACCTTCATCCAACCATAGACAAAATTTTCAGTCGGCATGTATGCGACTTTTGATCTGGTTTCATGAGACGGTTTTGTGTCACACACTGTAATTTCACCTGATGATTGCTTATGTAGGTCAGCAATAATTTTCATTAAAGTGGTTTTTCCACTACCATTTGGTCCAAGAACACCATAAATTTTGCCAGCCTCAAATTTAAGAGTGATTTCTTCAAGTGCAACTTTGTTCATGTATTTTTTATTTATATTGATACAAGATATTAGAACTGACATATTATTGTACTCCCTTCTCAAACTGTCTGTTTATTTTTTCCAGTATGGTCTCTTTACTATAGTTCAATTTGATCATGCCCTCTAAAAAGGTTTTGACCATGTCACTGACGAGCATTTCCTTCATTTCATCAATAACTTCATTATCCTCAGTTACAAAGGTTCCAAGACCTCTTTTAGTCAAGCACACCTGCTCTGCCTCAAGTTCTTTGTAAACCCTTTGGATTGTATTGGGATTTACTTTAAGCTTTATTGCCAAGTCTCGAGTAGACAGGAGCTTGTCTCCCTTAGGAATTTTTCCGGAAATTATATCATACTTAATCATATTGATGATTTGTTGGTAAATGGGCAAATCGTTATTAAAATCCATTTTCAAACCTCCTCGCAAGAATTTTGAATCGCGCTGTGTATTAATGCGATAGTACACTAATTCATTATTCAAAGCAAGCGGTTTAATCCAATTCTAATGAAACCCTTATCATTCTACAAAAAAGAAATGTCTTTTGTGTGACCAAAAGACATTTCTTAAAAATTAATTAGAACATAGATTTAGTTGCGACGATGTTTACGCCTGTGTTTAAAATGTTTTCAACGATTATTTCTCCTGATTTTACAGGTAATTCAACTTCAAGCATTTTAATGATGTTCATGGCTTCAGAAACAATTGTTTTTGGGAGGGGTGCATCTGAGTTTACAGGTAATCTGTCTGCAATCGATCCTCTCAATCTCACACTGGTTGGAAGCATACATTGTTGATCGAACTTGTAGTTTTTTATGTATTCATACCCACGACTACATCTACTGCCATATACATTTTTGATTTGATCCTCCCACTTGGAGTACTCAATCGACATATTGCAGTGAACCGGGCACAAATTACATACCAACTCTTTTACGTTAGAATCATTCATAGCCAATCTCCTTATGATTTTTGCTTTGATGTAACAAAAGCTTTGACTATAAATATGATATCCACTTTTCAGGTGCTTTAAACAGATTTTTTTGAGACTTGCTGTAATTTTACAAGTATTTGTTTGTCCAATGACGCGATCTTTTTAAAGGGAGAATCCATTGCCCACTTTTCCATACCACT
>NZ_JBVBZF010000379.1:0-3221 GCF_057447755.1 Fusibacter sp.
TGCTGATGAGATGCAATTTCAACGTTTCTTAACAGCTTGTGCTGCAAGGACAAGTAAAATGGTAAATTATTCTGAAATCGCTAAAGACGTGGGTATTTCTTCTCCAACGGCGAAAAGTTGGCTGTCCTTATTGGTGACATCAGGAATTGTGGTTTTAATCGAACCTTACTTTAATAATACCTTAAAAAGGATAGTGAAAGCGCCAAATATGTATTTTATGGATACTGGTTTATGTGCGTATTTAACAAGATGGACGTCCAGTGAATCATTGGAAGTTTCGGCGATGTCAGGTGCTTTTTTTGAAACATTTGTGGTGTCTGAAATAATCAAAAGCTACTTGAATGCAGGGAGAAGACCTCCTGTGTTTTACTATAGGGATTCAGATCAAAAGGAGATAGATTTGATCATTGAAGATAATGGAAAACTTCAACCTGTTGAAATTAAAAAGAGTGCTAATCCCAAGGCTAATGCAGGCCGTCATTTTTCAGTGTTAGATAGAGTAGATAAAGCGTCTGCTGAAGGAAATGTTATTTGTATGAGTTCTGACTTGATTCCTATTTCATCAAATAATTGGGCAGTTCCAGTTTGGTTGATTTAGCATCTAGCGCGTTCAAATGGGAATATGATTCTTTGTACTCGGTATAAAATTTGTAAATAAACGCTAATAAATTGTTACTGAGACCTTAATTTTTATTGGCTTATCAGATTTTTAAGAAAAAGGGGGGGAAGGCGGTGGAACCTTCTAAAAACGATTGGAAACTTTTTAGGGATAAAATAGAGGATTGGCAAGAGGCTTATATGGAAAAGCTGGTTATGGAATATACAGTGCTATTAAATGATAATTTACCGGCATCGACTAAGTTCTGGGAATTGGAGAGACGAATCAAAATAGATAAGAAAAAGCCAGGAGTAATCTTAGAGTTTCGAAAGCAAGAAATGGTATTTGATCTTCTTCATCTTATGAATAATGGTGTGATTAAGATTGAGGATCTTGAGGATTTTAGTCAAGGGTTAAAAGATCAAATAAGCTTCTTGAAAGACGATTTGTAATAATTGTAGCATAAAAGCGATAAAGAAAAAGCGATATAGATATATATATCGATCTTGATGGTTCAATGTAATGGATGGCCTAAGGCCATATAAAAAAATGGAAAAGAGGTACGACATATATGAGTACAAAGTTAGAAAATATAATAGAAAAAAACAACCTTAAGTACTTAAGAGACTTTGAAGTTGCATTGACTGAGGAGGGCTTGTCTGATAAAACAATTCGAAAACATGTTGAAAACGCGTCGTTCTTTATAAATGATTTTTTGAATTATTATGAACCTAAGACGCTAGATCAAGGGATTCTGGAATTAGATTATTTTTTTTTCAGAATGGTTTTTAAGGAAGGCCATGTGGGCATCTAAAACAGCCTACAAAGAAAATATGACTTCGATTAAGAAATTTTATAAATTTTTATATAAATGCAAGACCATCAGTCAAGAGGATTACCAAGATTTAGAGCAAATCATAAAGGAAAACAAAGACAAGTGGATGAGTCTTATTGAAGCTTTTGATGCCTATTTTGATGATGAAAATGATGATTATGAGGATTTTGATTTGGAGTATGATGATATCTCTTACTTCCTCGATTCAGGCATGCTGGATGAGGATGAGGCTAATGGTGTTCTAAACGATTTTTTTAAAGTCGCAAAAGCGATTTTGAAAGAAAAGCCATGGACCTATTTATATGAAACAGATGTCATTGAAATCAAAGCGCCTGATGAAGATGAGAAGCTTTATGCCAGCGTTATTGGTGCAGGTGGTGAAAGTTTTGGCATAATCCTATATCAAGGCACCATAGGTCTCAAGGCTTTTTTTAGAATGTTAAGCGAAGAGGGGCAAAATCTAGACCAAATTAACATAAGTCAATCCTATATCGCCTTGCATTTTGATGGCATCCAAAGATTCAACCCAGTGGATCAAGCCTTTTTATTTGGATCTCAAGTGTCTTTTGAGGATGATCAAAAATTGCCATTTTTAAGAATTCAAGATCCCGGCATGATAGCGTGTCCATTAGAGCTTATTGAGTTAATTGATCTTGAATATGTCCTCTCTCTTTTACTTAAAACATTTAAGTATTTGAAAAAGCACAAAGACTACAGAGATTGGCTTGCTCAAGATAGGATTTTTAAGGTTGAGGCCACAGAAACTGGCGAGATAAACTACGGATTTAGAGATATTGAAGCTATTTTGAGTGAAGAATTTGAAGTTGGGGTTTACATGGATGAGCTGACCTTGAAAAAGCTTAGGAAAAAAGTGAAAAAAAGCAATGAAGTTTGGGAACTA
This sequence comes from Fusibacter sp., assembly GCF_057447755.1. Lineage (NCBI taxonomy): Bacteria > Bacillati > Bacillota > Clostridia > Eubacteriales > Fusibacteraceae > Fusibacter > Fusibacter sp. The sequence continues at coordinate 2,335 of NZ_JBVBZF010000379.1, forward strand.
GGTCAGGCTTATTTGCCAACCCCAATTTTTAATGAAGACAATGCGTATTTAGGACATTTTCCATCCTTACTCGTAGTATTGGACCATGACACGGGTGAGGTCAGAGGGACACACATGACTGATCCAATGAGCACTAATATGGCGTTTCAAATTTATTTCTATGATATGCTTATGTCACTTAAACAATATCCTAAAAAAATTCTATTCAATGATGATGAGGTTCTAAAGTCTCTTTATCCAATTTTGTTAGAACTTCAAATAGAAATTGAATTCAGTATGGCGCTTGAGCAGGTGTCAACTTTTGTAAAGGGAATGATATCGCATTTGGATTTGTTTGAAGAAGTCTAAATGCATCTATAACGTTTCCTATCCCTTCCCCTTATCCCTAAAGCGTCTCACCTTGGCAACGTTGTTACATTTAATAGAGCAATACTTTTTATTCTGATTCTTACTCTTATCCAGAAAATAAAATTGGCAGTCTGAAAGGTCACATCTATGAATTCTTGAGATCAAGTCCATCTCAATAGATTCCACAAGCTCCATGATGATTGCGGCAATCATTCGATCCTCTTTAGAAGTAGTTGAGACTTTTTCAATTGAAGGATGACCTTCATTGAGGTTGAGCTTATTATAGAAAAGGGACCTTGAAAGACAATCGTTTAAAAAATCCATATGGGCATCCACCTTGTCTCCTTCAAAAACGCGGACCACTACATTTCTTAACGCCTTAAGGCGCGTCAAAGCATCAGGACCAAGGGCGGAGGTTAACAAATCCCTCGAATCAATTATATTTTCATTAATCCAGTGGAAGTCTTCTAAAACCTCAGTATTTTTATGATCCAGATACCAAACGGAGTTTGATAAATTGAGGATTAAATTACAGGCCA
>NZ_JBVBZF010000380.1:0-3214 GCF_057447755.1 Fusibacter sp.
AGAGGCTGATCGAATATATAAGAAGATTGAAAGTAAAATGCTGGATGTAAAATATATTGTTTTGACGCATGGCCATGGGGATCACATTGGTGCAGTGGAGCAGTTAAAAAAATTAACCTCTGCTAAGGTGCTCATACATCATGATGATGGTGAGTTGCTTGAAGATGCATCTATGAATCTTACAATCAATATGAATGGACCAGATGTGGCTTTTAAGGCTGATGAGACAATTGGTGATGATACAAAATTGACCATAGGTAAGCACACTTGTGAAGTTATCCATACACCTGGCCACACTAAGGGCGGTATTTGTCTTTATTTCAAGGCATCCAAGATTTTATTTTCTGGAGACACGCTTTTCTATGGTTCAATCGGTAGAACAGATTTGTATGGCGGAAACCATAAGCAGATGATTAGTGCCATAAAGGACAAGCTCTTGGTATTAGAAGATGATGTCACTGTTTATCCTGGACATGGAGCAAGCACAACAATTGGATTTGAGAGAAAAAAGAATCCATTTTTATAAGCGTTAGGATGAAAGAATCATGAATGATTTAATGGTACTTGTAAAGGATCGAAGACATATTTATGATATTGAAAACCTTCTTGCGATTTTTGTTTTAAAGTCGCATTTGTCTTTTACGGGCGATGAAAATGAATATAAGCAAAGCTTAATTGATGGTAAATGGGGACTTGAAGTTGAAATTATAGGTGATTTCGATGATGTGTCAAATGACACTTTTGAAATTACATATAATCTCAGAGCAGGTGCACATAGAGATGCAGTTTTACTCAAAACAGACAAAGCCCATTTCAAAAAACAAATGAAAAGGGCTTTATATGAGTTATTGGCAAAAGTCTATAAGCCCATGTCCAAATGGGGGGTTTTGGTAGGCATCAGACCTGTAAAAATCGTTCATGAGATGATGGATCAAAACATGGCTTTAACTGAAATTAGAAAACAATTGAGTGAAGAATACTTGATTTCAGATGAAAAGATAGAACTCCTGCTAGAAATTGCGCAAAAGGAAAGACCTTATCTTTTCCCCGTAGAGCCGGATAAAATTTCAATCTATATTTGTATTCCATTTTGTCCGACAAGGTGTCTTTATTGTTCATTTCCTTCCAACTCACTGGAAAAGAAAGCCAAGCTCGTACCAGTGTATTTAGAAAGGCTCATTGAAGAAATTGAGGTGACTTTCAAACTAATACATGATAAGGGACAAGTCATTGACTGTATCTATATCGGCGGCGGCACGCCAACAAGTTTGGATTCAGCTCAGATGGCCAGATTGCTTGAAACGATTCAAAGATCAACTGATTTGAGTCTTGTGAAGGAGTTCACTGTGGAAGCGGGTAGACCTGATACGATAGATGCTGAGAAACTGGGTGTTCTAAAAGCCTATGGTGTAGATCGAATTTGTATTAACCCTCAAACCATGAATAACTCTACTTTAAAAGTCATTGGCAGAAATCATGAGGTTTCAGATATTAAAGATGTGATGCAGATTGCCAAGGAAATTGGTTTCAAATGTATAAATATGGATTTGATTATGGGCTTGCCTGATGAGAATATCGTATCGGCGCGTCATACGATTAAAGAAACGTTGGCGCTTGATCCTGAGAACATCACAATTCACACTTTATCGGTTAAAAGGGCTTCCAGATTAAATGAATCCCTTGAGCAATATGAGCTTTCACACGACCAAACTGTGGAAAACATGATGAATGAGTCTGAACAAGCATTGAGGACTCATGACTATTCGCCATATTATATGTATAGACAGAAAAAGATGATTGGTCACCTTGAAAATGTTGGTTATGCGAAGGTTGGCTATGAATCCCTCTATAATATGAGAATCATGGAAGAAAGACATACCATCATAGCACTTGGTGCAGGTGCTGTTTCGAAGATCTGTTTCCCTGAAGAAAATCGATTTGAGAGAGTGGCAAATTTTAAAGGGATTGAAGACTATATCAACCGATTTGATGAAGTCCTAAAGAAGAAGTTTCAAGAACATTGACGAATCCATAGGATTTATATATAATTTAAAAAAATTGAATGAGAGGAGGCGTTTATTGTGATTTCAAAACCAAGAGGAACCAATGATATATTACCAAGTGAGGTGTATAAATGGCATCATATTGAAAATGCATTTAGAACAATTTGTGCCGAGTTTGGCTTCGAAGAAATCCGTACGCCAGCTTTTGAATATACTAAGCTCTTTAAAAGAGGTGTAGGTGAAACAACGGATATCGTTCAAAAGGAAATGTTTAATGTTATTCCCAATGTTAAAATAAGAGAAATTCAAGGCGATGAAAAATCGGTGGAGAGTTTTAACCGCTACCTTGATAAAGAGGGCATGACTTTAAAACCTGAAGGGACTGCACCCGTTGTAAGATCATTTGTGGAGAACAAACTTCATGGACAAGGCAGTATGCACAAGTTTTATTATGTGACGCCTTGCTTCAGACATGAGAGACCACAAGCCGGTAGAATGAGAGCCTTCCACCAGTTTGGCATTGAGATCTTTGGATCGACCAGTGCTATTTCTGATGCTGAAGTCATCGCGCTTGGAGATACATTTATCAGACGTATGGGGCTCAAGGATGTTGAACTCAGAATCAACAGTATTGGCTGTAAAGAGTGTAGACCAGTCTATGACAAGGCTTTAAGAGCCTTCTTAGAACCTAAATTGCCTAACCTGTGTGAGACTTGTAACGATAGATTTTCTAAAAATCCAATGCGTATTTTAGATTGTAAAAATCCATCTTGTCAAGAAGAAGTAAAGGGTGCGCCGGTGATGCTGAATTATCTTTGTGAGTCTTGTGATACACACTTCCACGAGGTTCAAGACATGCTTTCGGGCATGCAAATTGAGTTTATTGTGGATTCAGGCATTGTCAGAGGTTTAGATTACTACACTAAAACTGCCTTTGAGTTCATTTCTAGAGATATTGGTTCGCAAGCAACTGTTTGTGGTGGTGGTCGATATGACGGCCTCATTGAAGACATCGGTGGTCCAAAGACACCTGGAGTTGGATTTGGTATGGGCATGGAACGTTTGCTACTCACAATGGAACAGACTAACGTAGAGATTGAGAAACCGAATTATGTGGACTTATTTATCATAAACCTAGGTGACAAAGCCAAAGGCCCTGCTTTAATGCTTGCACAAGCATTGAGAAATAAAGGGGTTAAGGTTGAGCTCGA
>NZ_JBVBZF010000381.1:0-3208 GCF_057447755.1 Fusibacter sp.
TAGGCTATATCCCAGTTCAAGCGCCAGCCTTTTCCATGCCAGAAAATGTTGTTCACTCGTCTCTGTCAAGACGCCATCCATATCGAATATGACTGCTTTCAATTTTGATTTCATTGATTATTTCCTTTCAAGTTTTATGCGCATTTGATCTTCAAGTAAGTGAGGCTGTCCATTAATTTTTACCCCCAATGACCTTCCACTTAAAAGTGTAAGGGTAAACTCAATTTCACTTGGGCTGACCTCCTCAACACCAACGTTCAGCAGTCGATTGTCTACCTTCAGCTTAAAGGCATACCGAGACCAAGCCCTTGGCAAGACAGGTCTAAAGCTTATGCCCTCAGATGTGATTCTAAAGCCTGCAAATCCTGAAATAACACTGAGTGCCGTTCCAGCGATGTTGGCCATGTGGAGGCCATCCCTTGTATTGCCATGTGTATCTTCTAAGTCCAAGGCAGTGGATTGACAAAAATAATCGTAGGCCTTATCTGTATCTCCAATTCGACATGCCATAATGCCATAGACACAAGCAGACAATGAGGAATCATGCGTGGTGATTTTTTCGTAGTAATCATAGGTTTTACGCATGACTTCATCTGTCGTGTAATCCTCTAGCAAGTAATGGGCTAGGACTGTATCCGCCTGTTTCAGAACCTGGTGCCTGTAGATGGTCAAGGGATGAAAATGAAGCAAGAGCGGATATTTTGAGGCTTCGGTACTTTCAAAAGGCCATACTGGTTTTGAAAGAAAAGCATCGTCCTGGGCATCTATCCCCATGGCTTCATCATGAGGCAAATACATGGCTTCAGCGGCTCTTGCCATAAGTCTGGATTCTGCCTCAGTAAATTCAAGTCTTTGGAAAAGCCTTTCAAATTGTGGTTTGAGATGACTTGACGTCTTTTCTCCTGTGTAAGCATCATAGAGTCTTGAGGTCCACTCCAAATGGTATTTGGCCATGGCATTGGTATAGTAGTTGTTGTTGACGATTGCGGTGTACTCATCTGGACCTGTAACACAGTGTATTTTAAAGGTATTCTTTTCAAAATGACCAATCTCTAGCCAGGTTCGTGCCGTTTCTATGATAACCTCAGCACCCATGTTGAGGAGAAATTCATCGTCACTATTAAACAAGTGATATTGGATAAAAGCATATGCAATATCAGCATTTATATGATACTGAGCTGTCCCTGCCGGAAAGTAGCCAGAACACTCTATCCCTGAAATTGTCCGCCAAGGATAGGTTGCCCCTCTTTGATGCCCCAGTTCAAGGGCTCTTGCCTTGGCACTTGGCAATATGTGATATCGGTAAGAAAGTAACTTTCTGGCGAGTTCAGGTTGAGTGGCTTGAAGTAGGGGCAATACATAAATCTCCGTATCCCAAAAATAATGGCCCTCATAACCTTCACCGGATAGGCCTTTGGCAGATACATTTGAAAAGGCATCTCGGCCAACAGATTGAATCAACTGATAGAGCATAAATCTTACAGCAGCTTGATCAGTAGGCCTATTGCCATTAATATCTTGATTTAATCGGTTCGTATCGGACTTCATATCAATGACGATGTCGCTCTTGTACCAATAATCATCGAGGTAAGCCCTTTGACTTTGAATTAAAGCATCAAATCCTAGTTTGGCAGTCGATTCAGCTATCTTTTCGGCCTTTGACAGGGATTCAGAACTTCTTAAACCATCCACAAAGGCACAATACTTCGTGAGCGTCATTTGCCCCCTACCCTTAAAGTGCGTTAGGTGTTTAAGCGGCTTTGAATCCATGAGGCTTGTGACTGGGTAAGGACTGTCAACTGAATGCTTTACCACTGTGGCCTGAGCCAAATTGGTGGTCTGTGTTCGCATTAGGCATTTTACGGTCAAAGCCGTTTGATCCGCCTCAAGGGATTCACATCGCATGAGTTTAGCATGACCCTTGCCAAGCCTTGGGTCTTTTTCATCGGTATGATTGGCAACATCGGCATCTAATACGCTGATTAGCTCGATTTCACCGTCATAAGCCACCTTGATCTGATAGACAAAGGTCGATACTTGTTCAAAAGAGGCCATTCTCTCAAATGATATTTTGGCCCATTTACCTGATTTGGTCCGATAATCATAGCCTCTTATGGCGCTTCCCCTTTGATAGTCCAAGGTTCTATAGTAATTCTTAAGGTTCTCTTGATGTTCTGTATTGGTATTGGGATTGGTATTCTTATCGGTATTGGTATTGGCATCGAAAAAATAAACACGTTCACCATCCAGCTTAATTTCACAGGTTTGAGTGTCCACAATTCGAGGCTGTTTATCTTGGATTACAGGAAAGCCGTAGGCTGATTCCCCATAGACGATGGGCACACGGTCATAGAGACCATTGATATAGCTCCCTCTAATGGAGCCCTCTATCTCCTTTTGCTCCTCAAGGCAACCTCTTATGCCGATATAACCATTCCCGACTGTGTAAAGACTCTCTTCCACTAAGAGTTTTGAGAGGTCAAATTGTTCCCGTTTTAATGCCCACATAGATACTCCTACTCCTTAACAGCGCCCGATGTAAGCCCTGATATAATTTGTTTTTGAAAAAGGATGACAATAATCAGCGTTGGAATTGTCACGATGACTGTGGCCGCTGTCACCTGGCCCCAAAAAATCTGAAATTGTCCTCTTAAAAATGCAATTGCAACAGTCGCAGTGTGATAGTTACTATCGCTATTAAGTGTTAATGATAATAAAAATTCGTTCCAAACCCCGATAAAAGTCATTATGGCCGCAGTGAAGATCCCCGGCAATGCCAGTGGAAAAATAATTTCCACAAAGGTTCTCATCTTCGACGCCCCATCTATGGTCGCAGATTCTTCCATCTCTTTAGGCACCTTAGAAAAATGTGTGATGAGAATAAAGATGGCAACCGGCAGTGTGATCATGGAATAAGGCAAGGTGATAAAATATGAGTTGGTCCAGCCAAGCGCCACAAAGACTCTATAAATTGGACCCACGACAATCATCTGCGGAAACATACTCGTCCCTAAAATGACCGCTAAAAGGACCTTTTTAAATCTAAAGTGTAGTCTTGCGATGGCATAGGCGCAAAAAGAGGCAATCACAGTCACATATGCCGTCGTGATAGAAGCGATGATTAAGCTGTTCTTAAGTGTATTTAAAATATGTGCCTTAAAAAGCGCTTGATAATGCTCTAGGGTTGAGTTGTCAGAAAAGACTTTCA
>NZ_JBVBZF010000382.1:0-3135 GCF_057447755.1 Fusibacter sp.
ATCTTGCGGATTCCTAAATAATACGTTATGATAAATAATAATCGAAAATACGTTCGCATTATAAATTTACAGCACAGGAGTATCATATGAAAAATAAAGTGTTTCTTGCGTATTTGGCCGTTTGCTTCTTTTGGGGCTCAACTTATCTTGCCATAAAAATAGGGGTTCAGGATATGCCGCCTATGTTCTTTGCGGGTACTAGGTTTTTAATAGCAGGTAGTGTGATGTTACTTTATGGAAAATTTAAAGGATATCCACTGCCTAAGGACTTTAAAACGATTAAGGACCTTTCCATTATTGGTCTATTGATGCTCCTTGGTGGTAATGGATTAATTGTCTATGCAGAACAGTGGGTTGATTCAAGCGTTGCCTCAATGATGGTGGCAACAATGCCACTTTTCATCGCATTATTAGATAAAATATTGATAAAATCTGTAGAACTCAATAAGTGGAGTTATGTAGGTTTATTAATTGGCTTTTATGGCGTTTACCAACTGATCTCGCCTTCAGGGATCAGTCCTGTCATGAGACTTCCTGATGCTGGTATTATCTTATTGGCAGTCTTTTTATGGTCACTTGGCTCTGTATATTCCACCATGGTTAAATCCGAGAGCTCAATCATCAATAAAATTGGAATTCAAATGATAGCAGGCGGTACAGGTCTTATGTTTGTCGCTGGTATAACAGGTGAATTAACCAGGATAACCTTTACACAGTCAAGCCTCTTGGCATTACTATATCTCATTATTTTTGGCTCACTTGTGGGTTACAGCAGTTATATATACGTACTGGCCAATTGGTCAGCAACTAAAGCAGGAACATATGCCTATATTAATCCTATCGTCGCAATTATGCTTGGCTTTATCATACTCAAGGAACCCATAACCTTTAAGATGATAACAGCTATGATTATCATCCTTTCTGGCGTCTTCATCGTTCAAAGATCTAAAATTAAGGTATAAAAATAAGCTTATTTATGTTATGATTTAAAACATATTCAATGTGATTACAATGATCACAAAGATATCTTTATGTTTAGGAGGCACACATGATTTTTAAACCCAACCAACTCAAGAACATGGCCATTATGGGCATTATATTGATATTACCAATTTTTCTTGGCATGGTCTTACCCAATATTGATCAGCGCATTATCTTTGGTCTTCCAACGATTTTACTTGTTATGTTTATCATTAAATGGCGAAGCAAACTCCAGTATGAAATCGAAAATGATCAACTAATCCTTATCAGTAGAGATGCTCGAAAAGTAATCCCAATTCACGAAATTGAAGCCATTCATTTGCACCAATGGATTTTATCACCTGTGACACAATACTTTGTAATCCATGATGGCAAAGAGATTGAAGTTGCTAAAGATCTGGTAAATGAAAAAGGTGAGTCTGTTATCGATGTATTAACTCGAAAATATGGCATTAAAGCAGAGCAAAAGGGTCGTGTTAAAATGATCGTAAAAAAATAAGCACATTCTTGACAGTCAAAATACAAAATGATATTCTTAAAGAAGAACATACGTTCTTCTTTTTTGTTAAATACAGTAAAATTTGAATTTATTTTAGTAATTAAAAATATACATACAATGGAGGATTATATGAAAAGTCAAATCGCACTTGTAACCATCTGGACAGATCAAATCGATCAAATGAGAGCGTTTTACCATGATATTATGGGATTTAATATTAAATTAGATCTAGGAAACTATGTTGAGTTTCACAATGAAGGTGTTAGGTTTGCAATTTGTATGCGAGAAGTTATGTATGAGTTTGATTCTAAGTTCAAAGAGCCGACAAATGGGCTTGCTTTTGAGCTAGCTTTTCCATGTGATACGATTGAAGAGGTTGATGATACGTATGAAATGCTTATGGGAAAAGGGGTAAAAGGTATACAGCCACCTAAAAATATGCCTTGGAATCAAAGAACAGCTCTATTTGCGGACCCTGAAGGAAATATACACGAAATCTTTTGTGAGCTATAATCAGGAGGTAAAACGATGAATTATCCATGGCTTGATGAATACTGTAAATCAAAAAAAGGAAGTGTACATGATTTTAAAGTAGAATGGGGAGTCGATCGCTATACAATAAATGGAAAGATGTTTGCTATGGTTGGTGGCGATAAGAACGGAGTCCCTATTATCACCCTAAAAGGTTATCCTCTTGAAAATATTGCACTGAGAGAAAATTATTCTGATATCATACCTGGTTATTATATGAACAAAGAACATTGGAATTCAGTTTACTTAGAAGGAAAAGTGCCTGATGAATTGCTAAAAAAAATGATTGATGATGCACATCTTTTAATATTACAAAGTTTATCTAAAAAGCAACAAAAGGAAATAGAAGCTTTATAGGATTATAGGTTTCGAGCATAATCATTTTGGTATAAATATAATGAAAGATAAAGATTCTTATCATTATAGAGAGAGGTGAAACTATGAAACCTTTAAAGTTAGACAATTATTACTGGCAAAATGATCATGTTATTTTAAGAGCATTAAAAGATGAAGATTGGGAGTTCCATTATTATAATCGCTTCGATACGCCTGGTAGAAGACTGATCAATTATGAAGTTGAACTTCCCCCAACAGAGCAGGAATCAAAGGATTTCTCAGAACAGTTCAAAAATTTTACAGTGACTTTAGAGAGAATCATGTTTGCCATCGAAGACCTAAAGGGCAACACTGTTGGGGCCATCAACATAAATTCAATTGATGAAAGAAACGGTACCTTTAGTATTGGTCTGCTGATTGATCAGGATCATCGAGCCCAAGGCTTTGGAACCGCAGCCATGAAAATTCTTTTGAATTATGCTTTTTTTGAAAGACGCCTAAATAAATACTATGGCTCAGTTCTTGACGACAATGCTCACTCTGCTAATATGCTGAAAAAGCTAGGATGTCTCGAAGAGGGCGTTCGTACACAAATGGTATATACAGATGGAAAATATCACGATATCATCCTATTTGGATTAACAAGAGAAGAGTATGAAAGACATGACCATATGAAATAGGATTATATTTTAGTCTTCACTCTGAACCCAAAATATCACAAGCTATAATAGTCTCAATGGTTGACGTATTTATATTACGTCAACCATTGTTTTTTTGATAAGTGATCA
>NZ_JBVBZF010000383.1:0-3129 GCF_057447755.1 Fusibacter sp.
TTCTTTTGCAAGACTTTTAAGCTTTGGATCTCTTGTTAAAATGGCCCAAAACTCAAATGAAAATCTCGCTGTCATAATACTCTCTTCTTCCTTTAAGCTTTCAAGAATCATCAATATATACTTTTCAAAAAAAAGGCTTACAGTTTCTTCTCTAGACAAGCGCTCTATCAGGGACCGTCTCTTACCTAATCTCATTTCAGCAATCTCTAAAAAGATCTCTTCTTTGCTATTAAAATAATGATAAATCCCGCCTTTACTGACGGATGCTTCCTTAACAATATCGTCCATACTTGTCAAGGCATACCCCTTTCTTGAAAAAACATTAAAGGCTGACTTTATAATATGCGCCTTCCTTTTTTCCAAGGTCTCTTGACTTAATCTAGGCATTTTTTCACTCCCTTTATACCGACTTAACAGTCGGTATAAATCAATTTTAAACAACCGCGTCTAAATTGTCAACAATTTTCAAGTAATGCCTTGATAAGGTTTATCAATTAAATTTAAGGGTAAATATATAAGTGAGGTAGAAAGGAGGTCAGTTTATGAAAATCTTAATTCAAAATGACTTAAAGACATATTTGGATGAGCATAAGCATGATACGATCTCGTTAAAATTGGTGCATCATGATTTAAGTACTGGCAACATCTATACTAAAGTGCCTGAAATAAAATACCATGCACCACATGACTTAAATGAATTTGACGATTATGATGTAGATGGTATCAAGATCTACGTTGCCAAAGATATCAAGGCTTACGATGATACTTTGGAATTTGTTCATGAAAAATTATTAGGTGTTCATGCTTGCCACGTAAAAGGGTTAAACCTTGAACATTTGACCACTATGTAAGTCCATAACTTTAAGACATTGTTTGCAAATAAAGTTTTTGCAGACAATGTTTTTTTATGTCAAACTTTTTAAATCAAAAAAACACACCTTAGAAATGCCTCTTTCTAAGGTGTATCAATTTTTAAAGATCAGTACTGATCAGGAATGTTTTACGTGCTTTTTCTCTTATTTATTAGGAACTGTCATCGGTACTCTATTTTGGTATGCTTCTTCAACTGCTTCTAAAATTTTCGCATGACCATCGCTTAACGACATTGTCGCACTTGCAACAACATCAACTAAAACAGCTTTTTCAGCTTCAGTTAATTTAGCAAGTTTAGCCAACTCATCTTCTTTTTCTGCAGTTGCAGGATTAATTGGTTTTCCTGTTGAACCAGTGCTCTTATCGAACCACTCTCTTAATTCAGCTACAGTTTTACCAACAAAGAATTTTTGGTAGTAATCAAGTTGAGTAAACCACTCGTTACCAGTAGTTGCTTTTGCTGCCATGCCATAATCATTACCACGTTCTCTCTTAGTTTCCCAAGCAGCTACTTGAGCAGTAGCAGAATCTAGTGTAATGTCAGCAGTCATTCCTGGCCAGCCAGCAAAATTTTCAGATTGAGTTACTTCATAAGTGTCGATGTAGCAGCTAACGATTTTACCTTGAGCATCAAAGATAACACTTGCCATTGCAATGTTTGCACTGTAGTTTTCGCCTCTTGCTCTAAAGTTAGTTTGGTTTCCTATACCATGGTATAAAGTATTGTCAACCATCATAGGTGCTTCACCCATTTTTACTACTAATTTTTGTCCTGCATAAATCATATTAAGATTTTTTACATTTGGATTTAATTTTTTCATATCGTCTAATGTTAGGCCATATGCTTTTGCGATTTTCCATGCTACATCGCCACTTTTTACAGTGTAAAGCTCAGCACCTTCAGGATAAACGACAGTCTCCATCCATTTTCCAGGTGATACTGTTCCAGGTGTTTGAGTACCTTCAGTATATGTTGTTGCAGTTGTTACTGCGTCTGTTTCACCTTCTGCAAAAGTAATCATACTCATGCCGATGAATGCTGTGAATACTAACATTACAGATAATGCTAAACTAATAACCTTTCTCATACAAGACCCCCTTGATTAATCTGTTTAATTCCTATGACTAAAACATTCCTCATGCTTAAATTTTAGCATATCCACTAATCTTTTCAACCAAAATGTTACAATTAGTTAAATTTTTGTTTAACTTTTTGCGAATTTTCGCAATTTTCTCTCTATTTAGGGACACCTTGTGCCCCAATGCATTCAGAAAGCACATTAGAATATTTCTGACTTAATTTTTCACCTATCCATAATCATTTTCCTTTGTTAAAATTAAATATGAATATCACAAATTTTTTTAGATAAAATATGAGAAGATAATACTAAAAGGAGTCCCCTATGAAATATGAACTGATTTTATTTGATGCAGATGAGACACTTTTTGATTTTAAAAAATCAGAACGTGTCGCCCTTGAAAACACAATTCGGAATTTAGGTTATGATTACGATGAGGCTTATCATCTATCAACTTACAAGGAAGTCAATACCCTAATTTGGAAGGAGCTTGAAGAGGGTAAAATCAAACAAGATACACTTAAGGTTGAAAGATTTAGAAGATATGCCCTAAAGCTCAATCTTGATTTTGACCCTGATCAAGTGGCAAAGCTCTATGAAAAACATCTATCTGAGGCGTCCTTCCTCTATGTCGACAGTATTCCAGTGATCAATCACTTGCATGCTCACTGTAGGCTGGTCATTATCACAAACGGCTTGTCATCTGTTCAAAAGAATAGAATTGGCAAATCTGAAATTGCCAACTTCTTTGAAACCATCGTTATTTCTGAAGAGGTAAAGGCTGCAAAACCCAATCCTAGGATTTTTGAAATTGCCCTTGAAAAAGTTAAGTTTGAGGATAAATCAAAAGTGCTCATAGTCGGTGATAGTTTAACATCAGACATACAAGGTGGCATCAACTTTGGTATAGATACCTGCTGGTTCAATCCCAATAAGCATGAAAATAAATCGCAGGTTGTACCAACCTATGAAATTTCTGATCTTCATCAACTGAAAACACTTATTTTCTAAACAAAACAAGATTGCCTCCTACTTTCCCTTTTTTATTTATTAGATTACACCCTCTTATAACGCAAATTGAATGCCAACTTGTCAAAAGCCTCTAAAGCGTCCAATCTTGCACTTTTTATAAATTGATTCACATCATTTGTGAAATAAATTTCATAAATTCATGAAA
>NZ_JBVBZF010000384.1:0-3102 GCF_057447755.1 Fusibacter sp.
ATCTGGATGTTGTGGCTTACGACAATTATCCTGTATGGGGTGGACTTGAACAACCACTGTCGCCAGCTAACATCGCCATGACACATGATTACATCAGAGGACTAAAGCGCGAAAACTTTTGGATTGTTGAAGAACTCATGGGCGCACAGGGCCATACGGTTATAGGGTATTTACCGAGACCAAATCAAGCTAAAATGTGGTCCTATCAAGCTATGGCAAGGGGCTGTGAGTCACTTTTATATTTCAGATGGAGAGGGATGACACATGGTGCAGAACAGTTTTGTCAAGGTATCCTAGATCAAGATGATCAAATCAATGACAAGTACAGAGAGGTTCAGGCCTTTTTTGAAGATATTAAACCGCATGAGGCGATCCTAAAAGCACCTATAAAAGCGGAGGTTGCAGTTCTGTACGACTACGACAACAGATGGTCTTGGCATGCTCAGAGCCAGAGTCATGCTTTCAACTTTACAGATGAACTCGTAAGATTATATGAGGGTTTTTATAGTCATAATATTCTCATTGATGTCATTGATATTAATAAATCATGGGATCAATACAAGGTAATTGCACTTCCTGTGATGCAAATTATCGATGAGGCCCTATTAAAGCGACTTGATGATTTTGCCAGATCAGGTGGCAAGATTATCTTTAGTTTCAGAAGTGGTATTAAGGATCGTGACAATAACTTAAGATTAAGTTCAAATATTCTCGATACCTTATGTGGCATTAAGCTTAAAAACTATGAATCATTGGGCAAGGGTACCCTTGTAAAGTTAAGAAGTGAATTTTCAACCGATGGTACAGAAGCAACGATGGCAGTATGGCGTGATTTACTAGAACCTACAACTGCCAAAGTTCTTTATAGATATGAAGATCAGTTTTTTGATCAGTATGCGGCTGTGACCCAAAACGCTCTGGGGCTTGGACAAGTCTACTATATCGGTGGTGGTCTTTCTCAAAATGCTATAAATATACTTTTTGAGAAGGTATTGCGCGATGCTGAAATACCATATGAAACATGTGAGATAGGGCTTGAGCTCGTAAAGAGAAGCTCAAGTGAAGGCGAATATCTCTTCCTCATGAATCACACAGAATTGGACAAGCACTACAAACAGTATACACTTGCACCTTATGAATCAAAGATTGTCAAACTATAAAGATTCAAAGGTTAAGGTCTGATAAAACAAATATCGACATGCTAATTCAAGGGGTGAAATGACCACCTCTTAAATTGAAGCAGATTAAATCTAGATGTAATGTTCACACGTTGAATGTTATCATAAAAAGTTTTTATTTCCTCACAAGATGAAAACAAACTAAAAGGCCTGTGCTGAATAGCACAGGCCTTTTAATGAGCAAAATTATATAATAGGGATTACTTAAGAAATTTTATCAATGGTTGAAATCAACTCATCAAAGATCTGAGGAACAGTCGTCATTTCCTTGACCTTATACACATTCTCTCCAGAGAAGATAAGACCTTCGTCTATATTGCCGGAAACGGCGTTAATAAGCGCTTGTGAAATACAATAAGGGGTCGTTTTAACATCACATGTTCTAAGACAATTTACACATCTCTTGATGGCTGGTCTGTCATTGGCATCAATTCTTGAAAGAAATGGATTGCCAACTGCTCTACCAGGTAGCCCAACAGGCGAAATGATGATTTTAACATCGTCTTTTGAGGCATTGATATAGGCTTGCTTGTAAGCATCACTTGCATCACATTCCTCGGTTGCTACAAATCGAGTTGCCATTTGTACGCCATCACCACCTGCCTTGATGATCTCGGCGATATCTTCACCTGTATAGATGCCACCAGCTACAATAAGCGGAATTTTCTTTTGATATTTTTCTTCATATGGCTTTAGAATATTTTTGATTTCTGCAATTGTTTTAAAAACATCATATTTCTCATTGATGATATCATCTCTTTTGAATCCTAAATGTCCACCTGCTTTAACACCTTCTAAAACAACGGCATCTGGTGCAATATTATGATTTCTATCCCATAATTTTGCGATGAGACCAGCGCCCTTTGATGAAGAGATAATTGGTGCGATTTTAGTGCTTGACCCCTTTACAAGGGCTGGTAAATCCTGTGGAATACCTGCGCCTGAAACGATAAAGTCAATCCCTTCTTTAACGGCCTCTCTTACATGCTCAGCATAAGTGTTCATGGCAACCATAAAGTTGATGCCGATAGCACCGCCTTTTGTCATCTCTTTTGCTTTTCTGATTTCATTTCTAAGGGCACGAAGGTTAGCCTCAAGTGGCTTGTCCATAAAATCAGGTTCTTCAAAGCCTAAATTGACACCAGACATAACACCAAGTCCGCCTGCGTTTGTCACAGCAGCTGCAAGTCCTGAACGCGTCACGCCAATACCCATAGCACCTAAAACAATGGGATATTTTATTTTTAAACTTCCAATTTCTAAAGTTGGCAATTTCATTATTCCTCCTATATCCATTAAACCACAATACATGGCTACATGAATTCATCATACAGTATATAATGTAGTCTTTTCAACGCTTGTATGAAAATGCTATAAAAATGATATAAAATATTTATAAATATACTGACGGTATTCTCAAACTCTTTTATGATCAGCAAAATAGACTCTTGTACTCTTATATCTGAATTCTATTTGACAAGCTCTAACAATTTGATTTATAATGAGTGTGTTAAAGAAAATTTTCTATGAAAGGAAGTGTTCAATTATGGCAAATATTACTCAGAAGGTGAATAAGCGTTAAAACTTCATATTTGGGCGACACATCAAGTGTTGCAAAGAATCTTTCCGATCAATTATATAGTGTTTCAAAGAACACGATGAGGAAATCGTGTATTTTATTACAACGAAAGGGACACAAAGTGTCCCGCGCGTCAAATTGAAAGCATTTAGAACGTATTTAGAACGTATTTAGAACGTATTTAGAATGCATTTTGAAAGCAGTTTTGTAATCAGTTTTGTAAGTTATTTTGTAAGTCATTAAGATTTAGTGTTTTAACCCATGATGTGTATACAAAACAATTTTAAACCAAAAATGTAGGCGGTCTTGTTCTAATTATTGAAAAGACCGTATAGGAGAATTTTA
>NZ_JBVBZF010000385.1:0-3083 GCF_057447755.1 Fusibacter sp.
CATCTACCACGGTATGAACATGCGCCTATTCTCTATCGGAGATGTCGGCAGTCAAGGTGAAGAGGCCTATGAAATCCTACGTTTTGAAGATGGCGATCACTTTGAGAAAATCTTCTTCAAAGACAATGTCATCACAGGTGGTATCTTACTTGGCAATATTTCAAAATCAGCCAAGCTCAAAAATGCCCTGCTCAAAAAATTTGACAAAGAAGCTTATTTGAAATCAATAGAGGGTTAAGGACGTCCGTTTTCTCTCAACCACACGCTTAATCATCTAGTCTCAATCAACTAGTCAAACCACAAGATAACGCAAATAACTTTAATAACTCAAATATCCGAAATAAATCAAATACCTGAAGTAAATCAAATCCGTGAAGTAAATCAAATAACTAAAATAATAAAGCAATAATCATTGACCATGATTATTGCTTTTTTGTGTTTTAAATTTCTACCGATTTGAATAGTCTATGCCCTTATTTATACAGTCAAGGGCCAAGTCAATTTCTTCCTTCATGATGATACGGCCGTGACTTGGTATATAGATCCTACAATTCATATCACTAAGGCGTTTCCAGCTCTCAAATACCGCCTGCTTGTCTTGTATAAAAGCAGGCATTATGGATGTTTTACTGGTTCCAAAAAGAGCATCCCCCACTAAGGCGACCTCCTTGTCAATGCAAACGGAGAGACTGCCACCCGTGTGACCGGCTGTATGGATGACCCTAATACCTCTTCCAATCTCCGTCTCACTCTGGTTGAGTTTGAAATCCACATCACAAGGTGGATAATTCACCATCATTGGCAGCCGACTCATAATTTTTGAAATACCTCGTGTTAGGGTCGTTGTCCCTATTATTGGTGCACTCTGACCTCTTTCTATAAAGTCACTCTCAATACTATGGGCAAAAACAGGAATCTTAAATGTCTTCTTAAGATGGTTCACATTTGCTGCATGATCCGCATGCGAATGCGTTAAGATAATCGCTTCGAAATTTAAACCACTTTTCTTCATCTGGTCCACTTGGGCCATAATCCTTTTTCTCATGTTGGATGAACCTGTGTCCACAATATAGCCTCTGTTTTCACTGATAATAACACAAGCCTTAAGATTATTATTGGTTAAACATTTAATTTCCGTACCGCTTTTTGTCACCATAGATTTCAAGATAATCACTCCTCAATATCAATCAAAATAATACCCCTCAACCACAGTCCCTTTCCTGATGACCCCAACTTCCTTCGGAATAATCACATAACCATCAGAGCCTGACAAGAGTGTAATCATCCCTGACTTTCCAGTGGTTGGATGTGCCAATACGCCCTCTTGTGTCTCCTCAATCGAGACCATTTGATAAGTATCTCTGCCCTTTGCAGCATAAATATCCTTTGTAAGTGTCAAGGTAACCTTGTGGTCCCTTCTCACTTCGAACCCCCATGTCTTCATAATTTCACCAACAATGAGTTTAAACACAACAATTGCCGAAACGGGATGACCCGGCAGGCCAATGACGGGTTTTTGCATGTGTTTGGCAATAATGGTCGGTTTCCCAGGTTTTATGGCCATGCCACTGATTAAAACCCCTTCAGATGTGGTCTCCTCCAGTAAATCATAGGTGTAATCCTTCTCACCAACAGAAGAACCACCAGAAATGGCCACTACATCCGCATTTTGAATAGCACTTTCAATTTTTGTTTTTATGAGCGCATAATCGTCTTTGACAATTATGGCCTCTAAGACTTCAAAACCCATTTCCTTTGCAATAGCCGTCAAAGTATAGCCGTTAATTTCTCTGATTTTACCAAAGCTCTGGACTTCATCAAGCTTAATAAGCTCGTCTCCAGTGGATATAAAACAGATTTTGGGCTTTTGTAAGACCTTCACCCTCTGGTGACCAAGAGATGCTAGTACGCCAATATGTTGGGGCTTAAGTCTTGTTCCTTTTTTTAGAACCACCTGTCCTGGTTTCATATCATCACCCACTTCGATGATGTTTTGCCTTGTGGTGAAGCTGTCATTAAAACGAATCAGGTCAGGGGCAATATTTTCAGTATCCTCAATCATGACCATGGTTTCAGTGCCATGAGGAATTGCACCCCCAGTAGGCACGTAGACGCAGTCCCCGTCCTTAAGGATAAGATCTAGGGCTTCGCCCATATCGACCTTTCCAACTAGCTTTAAGCGCCGTGGTCCGTCGATGAATTTTATCGCATAACCGTCTACTGTCGACTTTGCAAACTCTGGTATCAACTCACTACTGACAAGGTCCTCAGAGAGTATCCTTTGAGAAGCCTCTTCAAGATTGACAAATTCTGTTTCCTGTTTTTTATCTATAAAATCTGAACGAATTAATGAAAGTACATTTTCAATTGGATTCAGCATTATTTTCTTCATAAATTAACTCCTTGTAAGGTTCATTTAATGAGTCCTATGGGTATTATTTGTTCAATCAAATGTGTCTGCATAAGCGCGTACACGCTGATACATTTCAGGTGTATCTATATCCCAAAAAAAGCTTGGGTCATCAATAAAAAATTCTTTTCTTTCGTTCTCTGTGTTTTGTATGATGCTTCTTCCCCCCTGATCACCACTTATATGGCTCAAGGCCTGAAAGTGTCCTTCACCAAATAAAACCGGGGTTCCGCGACCTTCTTTGCCTTGTGGAATGACAATGGTGTTGGCGTTTTGTTCACTATTGAATAAAGCAATCATTTGATTGATAGATGCTGCTTTTATCAAGGGCTGATCACCCATGAAAAAAAAACATCCCTTTGAAAACTTTGAAATGTGAGAAAGTCCCACCTTCACTGACGTACTCTGACCTTCAAGGTAATTAGGATTTTCAACACATTTAACCGGATACTGGGCTAATACCTTAGAAAGCATTTCAAAATCTCTTCCCCCCACGACAATTAACTCCGATAAGTTTGCCTCAAGTAAATGTGCCACAACATATTCTATAACCGTCTTGCCCCTAAATGGTAAGAGTATTTTATTTTCAACCATCCTCTTTGAAGCACCTGCCGCGAGGATGACACCTGAAATATTATTTTGAGTCATAGCCAGCATCCTTTTCTTTAAAAAC
>NZ_JBVBZF010000386.1:0-3078 GCF_057447755.1 Fusibacter sp.
AACTCATTAAAGATTATCATCCTTTTGCAGTGGATGTAAGTTCCGGTGTTGAGCTAGAAGGCCAGAAAAATCAAAATAAGATGAAAGCGTTTATAGACAGTTGTCTTTCGGCAGATGTCTGCAAGCAAATTTAGAGAGGAGCAGTATATGAAGTATGGTGAATACGGTGGCAGATATATTTCTGAAATTTTAATGGAGGCTGTCTTAGAACTTGAAGAAACCTTTGAACAGCTTAAAACAAATAAAGATTTTAATGCAAGGTATGAGTATTATATGAAACAGTATGTTGGACGTGAAAATCCGCTTTATCTTGCAGAAAACCTGACTCAAAAATGTGGTGGCGCGAAGATTTACTTAAAAAGAGAAGATTTAAATCATACTGGGGCCCATAAAATCAATAATGCAATTGGTCAGGCCTTAATTGCCAAAGAAATGGGCAAGAAAAAGGTTATTGCTGAAACCGGTGCAGGTCAGCATGGTGTAGCAACGGCAACTGCTTCAGCGTTATTGGGACTTGAATGTAAGGTCTTTATGGGTGTGGAGGATATGAAAAGGCAAAAGCTCAATGTCTTTAGAATGGAGTTGCTGGGTACAGAAGTAATCCCTGTTGAATCTGGAAGTAAAGTGCTAAAGGATGCAACAAATGAAGCCCTTAAGTACTGGGCTGCAAATATTGAGGATACCCACTATATCATTGGTTCAGCAATCGGACCAGCACCATATCCAGAGATTGTCAAGTATTTTCAACGCATCATAGGTCGAGAGACTTTGGCTCAACATCATGAGAAAGAAGGAAAACACCCTACAGCGATCGTTGCATGTGTTGGCGGGGGCAGTAATGCCATTGGTATGTTTGAACCCTTCATAGCCATAGATTCTGTTAGACTATTTGGCATAGAAGCCTCGGGTAAGGGCATTCATACTGGGCAACATGCATGTTCAATCAATGGCGGTCGAATCGGGGTTCTTCATGGGACGAAAACCTATTTGTTACAAGATGAAGATGGTCAAATTGAAGAGGCTTATTCTATATCCGCAGGTCTAGATTATCCGGGTATTGGACCAGAGCATAGCCATCTAAATGATATTGGAAGAGTCACTTACAAACCCATCAGTGACCAAGAGGCTCTTGAGGCGTTTGATGTCCTTTGTAAGACTGAGGGCATCATCCCGGCACTTGAAAGTGCACATGCTGTGGCTTATGGTATGAAGTTGGCAAGGGAAATGTCTTCTGATGAGACCTTGGTAATCAACTTGTCAGGTAGAGGCGATAAGGATGTCGAAACAATAAAGGAGTATTACAATGAGAACAATTGAAGCAGTTTTTAAAAAAGATAAAAGCAAGGTTATTTCCTACGTGATGGTGGGTGATGGCGGCTTTGAAGAGAGCTTGAATTATGCGCGTTACCTTGTGGAGAGCGGTATTGATTTACTGGAACTTGGAATGCCATTTTCCGATCCGGCAGCTGATGGTGAAACCATTTTAAAAGCTGGCCTTAGAGCATTAAAATGCAAAACGACTTTTAGTGATGTGATACGATTTGCAAGGATTTTACGACAAGAAACGGATATTCCTATGGTTGTCATGACCTACCTTAATCCGATTTATCAGTATGGATTTGAAAAGGCCTGTGAAGCCCTATCACAAGCAGGTGTTCAGGGACTAATTATTCCAGACTTACCTCATGAAGAAGCAGATGATTACAGAAAAATAGCACGTCAATACAAGATGCACCTAATCTCTTTGATTGCTTTAACAACAAGCGAAAAACGCATAGAACAGATTGTAAAAAATGCCAGTGCTTTTATATATTTAGTTGCGGTTAAAGGCATTACAGGCACACAAAAACCAGATTTGAAGGAGGTAACCTTAATGAATGAAAAAATTAAAAAATATACTGAAACACCTGTCGTTGCGGGCTTTGGCATTAGAACAAAGGAAGATATTGTAGAATTTACCAAGGTTGTGGACGGCGTTGTAATCGCAAGCCGGTTCATCGAACTTAGGGAAGCGGGAAAAGTAACTGAAATCAGAAATATTATAGGCATTTAATAAAAAGGGAAATCCAATTGGATTTCCTTTTTTGGGGCATTGAAACTAACTTGATTCTTCTTGTCTTGAGGATTAAAAACTGCTACGATAAAGGAAATCGTGTTAGAGAATGTCCCAAAGTTAGGATATTATTTCTTGAGTTTCGGAAAACAATGATGGTTAGAGCATTGGATACTCGGATATTAGAGGGATTGCAAGGACTAGAAAATGGCATCGTAATTGCATAATCTTTAGTTATGACAAATTCTTTAGGAGTGAGATGTGGAACTTGAAAATCGTAGCAAACTCATGGGAACCAGGGTGGAAATTGATTTAGATTTACTTAAGCAAAATTTTATGGGGCTAAAACAAAATGTTGACGAAAAAGTTCTAATTGCAGGCGTCGTAAAGGCAAATGCATATGGACATGATCTACATACAATCTCTCATGAACTTGCAGAACTTGGCTGTCATTATTTAATGGTTGCCAACGTAAGAGAAGCTTTGAGTATAAGGCGTTATTTTGTAAAAATGGGCATCTATAGTGATTTTCCAATCATGGTCATGGGGGTTACTCATTCAGCTGATTTTGAGTCAGCCATAAAGGCCAATATCACAATGACTGTATTTTCACTTGATGCTGCCATAGCAATCAGTGAAATTGCTCAAAGAAATCATTTAAAAGCCAAGGTTCATGTGAAAATTGACACAGGATTTAATCGTTTGGGCTATAAAGACCACATTAAAGCAGTTGAAGAAATAGAAACCATGACAGCGCTTAAAGGGCTAGAAGTTGAAGGTATCTTTTCTCATTTGGCCTTAAAGGACCAAGTTTCTGACAATATGCAGTTTGAAAAATTTGAAGCCCTTATTGAGCATTTAAATAATAGAGGGATTAAAATTCCCCTTAAACATATATGTGATAGCATTGGCGCCGTGGCTTATCCTGAAAAACGTTATGATATGATCAGAATGGGCGCCTTATTATATGGTTATTGTAGTAGACCGACACCCTTTGAATTGCTTCCAATCATGAGATTTGTTAC
>NZ_JBVBZF010000387.1:0-3044 GCF_057447755.1 Fusibacter sp.
AATTTCGTCCTTGACTGGATGCACTGAAAAAAGTGATTTCATCAGCTCACGATTTAGCTGCCATGACGGTTCATCCTCATACATCCTAATCTCTTGTTCGATAACACCAATCTCTTTATGAACACTCTTATCAGTCACGTTAAGCTGCTGAACAAAGTTCATAAGCAGGCTAATTGCATCTTCTGTATATTTAACAGCATCACAGTGGTAAACTGTGGCATAATTGCTGGTATAGGCGTTTATCGTCGCTCCAATTTCTTCAAAGGCTGAAAAAGTGCTCTTTTCTGCATCTTCAAAAACCTGGTGTTCAAGAAAATGAGCAATACCTGCAGGCATTTCTACATATTGGTCATCGCCAATATAAAATTGGTTATGGATTCCGCCGTAGTTCACTGCGAAAAAAGCGTATTTTTTTTCAAAATCTTTTTTTGGCACAATCACTACTTCTAAGCCTGATTCAAGAAAAACGCGATGGTACATTTCATTTATATAGTCATTTGAAATCGTTTCTATTTTCATCCTAGTCCTCCTTATTGATAAATGCCACGGTGTCTAACTTCAAGTGCTTAGAGGCTTCGATAACATCTGCCTTCGTTGCATTTTCAACAGCTTCAATCTTCTGTTGAATGTCAGTTGGCAAGTCGAACTGAAGTTGTGCATAGTAATAGTTGATGAAGCTATTCTGGTAATCCGAAATCGATAAGTAACTAGAAATCAACACTTCCTTTGACTTTGCCAACTCTTCATCTGCAAAGCCACCTTCTTGCATTAAAGCCACTTCTTCCTTTATAATGTCCAGGGTCTTTTGATAATTGTCAGGATCAATGCCCGCATAAATGAGCATGACGGATTTAAACTTATCTGTTCTAGCAAATATGGTGTAACTCAAGGACTCTTTTTCTCTGACTCTTTGGAAGAGTCTTGAACCGCCGCCACCACCTAATACAGCGCTGGCTAAAAAAAGTGCCATGTATTTTGGGTCATCATATCTAATATCATACTGATAACCCAAGACCAATCTTCCCTGAGTTACCTTCATTTTTTCTTCGTAATGTCTGACTTCATCAATTTCCCTTTGATAAAAGACGTTTGGTATCGGTGAAAATGATGTTCTTTCAAACTTAAAAGCATCCTTTATAACTGGTGCAAATCGTTCTTCAGTCACATCACCACTGATGATGATGTCAATTTCAGCTTCTTTTAATAAAAGCTGAAGGTGTTCATATAAAGATTGAGGTGTTATGCCCTTTACCCATTCTATGGTGCCCAGCTCATGAATCCTATAATTTTCTTCAGCAAACATGGTTTCCAGACAAGCCGAAATTGCCCAGTCCATCTTGTCTTCTTTTCTCATTTCAATTTCACTGATTAAAGTTTCCTGTGCTTGGTCGAATATTTCCTTTTTAAATCCACCATTTTCAATCAATGGATCAAATAGCATATCACTTAGGATGGCTATTGGTTTTTCATAAAAAGCCTCTTCATCTAAATATTTCTCATTTGGAAAAGACAACTTCATCTGAATCGTTTGACTATTGCCATACTTGTGTGTATCTGTAACAATTACCGATCCATACAAGTATTCAAGCTCACTATTGACTTCACTTAATGAGGGCAATGTTCTCGTCCCATGGTCCAATATTCTCGATAAAAGCGCATTATAAGATGCTTCCACAGGTAAAAGTGGTCGTTTAATATAAAGACCTACTAGAACCGTCTTAAATTTTTCAGATCGAATCAAATGAAGTGTCGCGCCTTGTGCCAATTCTACTTTTACATTTCCCTTTATCATAAGTCACTTCCTTAAATTAATCATACCTATTTAATGTAATATTTATGTTGCGTATCTTCTTATTATATAATATTTACAATGCCTTGTTAATGGTTTATAATGATTTATGCGTGATGGAAGCAAAATTGTAAAATTTTCACATATATTTAGAAGGAAGGTCAAAAATGAAATTAGGTATTGTAGGTTTACCAAATGTTGGTAAAAGCACATTGTTCAATGCAATTACAAAAGCTGGCGCGGAAAGTGCAAACTATCCGTTTTGTACAATAGAACCAAACGTTGGTGTTGTTTCTGTGCCGGATGAACGTTTAAATGTCTTAAAAGAAATGTATAACTCTAAAAAAGTCGTTCCAACCGCTATTGAATTTTATGATATAGCAGGTCTTGTAAGAGGTGCTTCTAAAGGCGAGGGTCTTGGTAACCAATTCTTAAGCCATATTCGAGAAGTTGCTGCGATCGTACACGTTGTTAGATGTTTTGAAGATGAGAACGTTGTCCACGTTGAAGGTAAAATCGGACCATTAAGCGATATAGAGACCATCAACATAGAGCTTATCCTCTCTGATTCTGAGCTTTTAGACCGTCGTATCCAAAAAACACAAAAACAACTTAAAAGCGATAAGACGATGGCTGGAGAGCTTGAACTCTTAGAGCGCATCAAAAAGACATTAGACGATGGCTTATCTGCTAGAACTATGGATTTAACTGCTGATGAAGAAGAATTCGTCGCTTCACTCAACTTACTTTCATTTAAACCAATCATCTACTGTGCAAACGTATCTGAAGAAGATGTCATCGCAGGTGTTGAAAATGATTATGTTAAAGAAGTAAAGGCATTTGCTGCTTCTGAGAACGCAGATGTCGTTGTAATCTGTGGTAAGGTAGAACAAGAAATCTCTGAACTTGATGACGAAGACAAGCATGCCTTCCTTGAAGAACTTGGCCTTAAAGAATCTGGTCTTGATAAACTCGTTAGAGCAAGTTATCACCTACTAGACCTCATCAGCTTCTTAACCGCAGGTCCTCAAGAAGTAAGAGCTTGGACCATCAGACGTGGTACCAAAGCACAACAAGCTGCTGGTAAAATCCATTCTGATATCGAGCGTGGCTTCATCAGAGCTGAGACAATCGCTTATGAAGACATCAAAGAGTACGGTACAATGGCCGCTGCCAAAGAAGTTGGCAAGGTTAGACTTGAAGGCAAAGAATACATCGTTCAAGATGGCGATGTGATGTTGTTTAGATTCAACGT
>NZ_JBVBZF010000388.1:0-3030 GCF_057447755.1 Fusibacter sp.
GGCTGCTTGTTCTTCAGTGGGCATGGTGCGCCGTGAAGGAGTTTAATGGGTCTTAGGTTAACCGATTGGTCAAAGCCTTGACGAATTTTAAGGAGCAAATCCCTTAAGGAAATGTGGTCGGGTACACCAGGGTATCCCACTGCTCCAAGTAAAATGGCATCATAGCCATCAAGTGTTTCAAGTGCATCCACCGGCATCATCTCACCAGTTTCATGATAGTATTCGCAGCCCCAAGGGTAATGCGTTAAGTCTGCTTCCTTTAGATTGCGAAGTGCTAAATAGTGTTGCAAGACCTTTATGCCTTCTGCGGTGACCTCTTTACCAATACCATCACCCGGAATAACAGCTATTTTTTTCATATCAAAATCTCCTTGTCATTATGTGATGAGGTACTATATTTTTAAAGCCCAGGCTTTTAAAATACCATTTTGACCTTTAATTTCAGTAAGAATTTCATCGCTTACGGGCTGATCAACAGTGAGGAGCATGAGAGCAGGCTTCTGTGTTTTCGAGAGGCTGACGTTCATGGTCGAAATGTTGATGTTATTTTGCCCTAAGAGCAGACCGATTGTTCCGATCATCCCCGGACTATCGTTGTTTTCAATCATGAGCATATTGCCCTTTGGAACAATATCCACAGGATAATCGTTAATATACACAATTCTGGTATCTTCTTTGCCAAATAGGACGCCTTCCATTTCGAATTTATGATTTTTTGAATGGATAGAGATTTTAACCGAGTTCGTAAAATCTTCAGTTGCACTCATTTTACTCTCAGAGATTGTTACGCCTCTGGTTTCAGCAAGGAGTCTGGCATTGACATAGGTCACAGGTGTATCCAGTACCGCCTCATACAAGCCTTTAACAAAAGCTAGAACAAAGGGGTCGGTGTTTCGATGTGTAAAGTCGCCCTTGTAGGTAAAGACGATATGGTCTACAGCATCGTGATGAATTTGATGATATATTTTTCCCATACGTTCCATTAAGCTCAAGTAAGGTTTCATGTGCTCGAGCTCTTGCTGAGAAAGGGTAGGTAAGTTTACGGCATTTGCCACAAGCTTTCCTTTTAATGCTTCAAATACTTCTATGGCAAC
The DNA here is from genome assembly GCF_057447755.1 of Fusibacter sp. NCBI lineage: Bacteria > Bacillati > Bacillota > Clostridia > Eubacteriales > Fusibacteraceae > Fusibacter > Fusibacter sp. The sequence continues at coordinate 1,095 of NZ_JBVBZF010000388.1, forward strand.
TGTTTCTCCAACATTTTTTTGTGCTTCAAAGGTGTCAGCACCGAGGTGTGGTGTAATAACCGTTGAGTCCAAATCAAGTAGTGGTGAGATTGGATGTGGCTCATCTTTAAGAACGTCTATCGCGGCACCTGCAACGATCCCTTCTATTAGGGCTTGGTTGAGAGCAGCTTCATCGATGATTCCCCCTCTGGCACAGTTGACGATTCTCACGCCTTTTTTAACCAGTTTAAATGACTCGGCATTGATAATGCCAATTGTCTCCTTGGTCTTAGGCGTATGAACAGAGATAAAATCAGATCTTTTTAAGAGGTCATCAAGATGGTCTAATTTTTCGATACCAAGTTTTTCGAACTTGTCTGATCTGATATAAGGATCATATGCAATGACATCCATACCAAAAGATTGCATTCTTGTGGCAACCATGGTACCAATTCTTCCGAGGCCTACGATGCCCAGTGTCTTACCCATCATTTCGACGCCTCTGAAAAGCGTGCGATCCCATTGCTTGGATTTTATATGTTGATTGGCTCTTGGGATATTTCTTGAGAGTGAGAGCATAAGTGCAATGGTATGCTCTGCGGCAGAAACCGTATTGGCATCCGGTGTGTTAACGACAATGATACCACGCTCAGTTGCACCTGCAAGTTCAATGTTGTCAACGCCATTGCCTGCACGGCCTACAACTTTCAAATTTGTCGCTTTTGAATAGAGCTCCTCATTTACTTTAGTGACGCTTCTGACGATCAAAGCATCATATTCTGAGATGGAGGATAGTAATTCATCTCGCGTAAGTGAGTAGTTGACTGTAACGTCCATATTTTGTGATTTTAAAAACTGAATGCCTTCATCGGCAATGTTTTCTGTTACTAAGATCTTCATAACATCATCCTTTCTGAGGTTTTTAAGTGGTAGTATATCCATTCTGTAAAACCACGTCAAGGCATAATAATCGAATTTAGAGTCAAATGTTACAAAAAGTCAAAAAAATCTAAAAATTCAAATACAGCGATTGCAAAACGTTCGTGATATGCGTACATTGTATACGTGTAATTATTACAAAAGTGTTATATATTTTGGACGATATGGGGTATTATATAGTATAATTATGGTATATATTCTTGAATACGTTCAAACATGGAGCTTGTATGAAATTAAAATGGCTGTTTATAAATATGTTTCAAATGATATTGTTGATAGGCTATATCGTGGTGGCATCAATTGGAGATCAGACCATGTCCAATGTTTTGTCGCCTCTCTTATTGTTTACAACAGTTTATATATTAAAGGGGACAAGACCAAGGGGGTCGGCAAGTCTTTATTGGCGGATGATGATGTATGTCGTACTGTCTTGGGCAATCGTGGATACCATTTGGTTTGTGGATTATTATGTTTTAAGGGGAAACCCTGAAGAACGTGACCTCTACAGCATTCTCTATTTGATTCCCAACCTAATCCTCTCTATAAATTGCGCCATTTACTTTTATCAGAATCTAAAAAAATGGCATTTTATCCAGACCATTTCAGATTTTATACTTGTGGTACTTGTGCTGTTTTTGACCGTTCGATTTAGTCTAATTAATTATCTAAGTGCAGATTATTTGTCAATTTTAGAGTTTTCAACCTCTGTTCTTTATATTCTGACCGATATATTTATTTTGAGCTTGATGATTGCAATGGCTCAAACCAAAAAAAGTGGACGTTTCAATATAGGTGTATTGTTTTTGTTGGCAGGGATTTTCTTATTCCCGATTTCAGATTTACTCTATTCTTATATGTTGTACTATGATTTTTACGTCGCGAATAATATTTCAGATATTCTCTTTATGATCTCGCTCTCCTTATTAGGGTATGCAAGCGCTGCCATTTATTATATTAAAATTAAGGAAGACCGCTTGGATGAGACTGGTGGTTTTGAGCCGAGGTACGCTAAAGGATA
>NZ_JBVBZF010000389.1:0-3021 GCF_057447755.1 Fusibacter sp.
ACTAAAGATTTTTATTTTGATTTACCGGATGAGTTGATTGCACAGGTACCACTTGAAAACAGGTCAGAATCCAGACTTATGGTCTTTGACCGTAAAACGGGTGAGGTCACTCATAAAATTTTTAAAGACGTTAAAAACTATTTAAAAAGTGGTGACTGCCTCGTATTAAATAATACCAAGGTCATCCCAGCCAGACTTTTTGGCACCAAGGACACTGGCGCGGTTGTGGAATTCCTATTACTCAAGAGACTCAATGAAAAACAATGGGAAACCCTTGTGAAGCCCGGTAAAAAAGCAAAGATTGGCACTGTATTTACATTTGGTGACGGCCAGTTGACCTGTGAAGTTATCGGAATGGGGGAAGAGGGCTCTCGTATCATCGAATTTCAATATGAGGGTGTATTTGAAGTGATCTTAGATCAGCTTGGCAATATGCCCTTGCCACCCTATATCACAGCAAAGCTTGAAGACCCAAAACGCTATAACACCGTTTATGCCAAGCATGATGGTTCATCAGCGGCACCTACAGCAGGCCTCCACTTTACAGAGGCTCTTATGGATGAATTAAAGGCTCAGGGGGTTCATATTGCCTATGTGACGCTTCATGTGGGTCTTGGTACCTTTAGACCTGTTAAGGTGGATAACGTCTTAGAGCACAAAATGCACTCGGAATTCTATATGCTTGATGCAGAGAATGCTGAAATCATCAACCGTGCTAAAGCAGAAGGTGGGCGCGTGATTTCTGTGGGCACAACGTCAACAAGAACCATAGAAACCATAGCAAGTGCACATGGCAAATTAGTTGAAGCAAGTGGTTGGACGGATATTTTCATTTATCCAGGCTACGAATTTAAGGTGATTGATGGCCTGATTACCAACTTCCATTTACCAGAATCAACATTAATCATGTTGATCAGTGCCCTTTCAACTAAAGACCATATATTAAAAGCCTATGAAATCGCGGTTGAAGAGCGTTATCGTTTCTTTAGCTTTGGTGATGCGATGTTGATATTATAAGTGACGCCATGAAAAGTCACTAAAATGACGAGATGAATATTAGAAAAGGAAGCGTGAAAAAATGGCAATTAGATATGAATTGATCAAAGAGTGTAAGCAAACAGGTGCAAGACTTGGACGTTTGCATACGCCACATGGTGTGATAGAAACGCCAATTTTTATGCCCGTGGGCACTCAAGCAACTGTAAAAGCAATGACACCTGAAGAACTTAAGGATATGAATGCACAAATTATCTTATCCAACACTTATCATTTATATTTAAGACCAGGTCATGACCTCGTAAGAGAAGCAGGTGGCCTTCATAAGTTTATGAACTGGGATAGACCTATCCTGACTGACAGTGGTGGTTTTCAGGTCTTCAGCCTTGGCGACCTTAGAAAAATCACAGAAGAAGGGGTCCACTTCCAATCTCATTTAGATGGTAGTAAGCATTTCTTAACACCTGAAAAAGTAATGGAAATTGAAACGGCACTTGGCGCTGATATTATCATGGCATTTGACGAATGTGCCCCATATCCAGCGGATTGGGACTATGTAAAGAATTCTCTTGAGCGTACAACAAGATGGGCTGTTCGCTGTAAGGCCGCATTTACAAACACTGAGAATCAAGCCTTATTCGGGATTGTTCAAGGTGGTATGTACAAGGATTTAAGAGAGCAGAGTGCAAAGGAACTCGTTGAACTCGATTTCCCAGGATATTCAATCGGTGGACTAAGTGTTGGTGAGCCTAAAGAACTCATGTATGAGGTGCTGGATTATACGACACCACTTCTGCCAAAAGACAAGCCGAGATATCTCATGGGCGTGGGCAGTCCTGACGCCTTAATAGAGGGTAGTATCAGGGGAATTGACATGTTTGACTGCGTTCTGCCTACAAGAATTGCCCGTAATGGTACAGCCATGACTTCGCAAGGTAAAGTCGTTATTAAAAACGCTAAATACACAAGAGACTTCACACCACTTGATCCAGAGTGTGATTGTTATACTTGTAAAAATTATACAAAGGCATATATCAGACATTTGTATAAGGCAGATGAAATACTTTCATCTCGTCTCATGTCAACGCACAACCTACATTTCCTCATTAATTTGATGAAACAAGTGAGACAGGCAATCATGGATGACCGCCTTGGCGACTTCAGAAATGAATTTTTTGCCAAGTATTATGGTGAGGAAACTAAAGAAGACTAGGATTTATCCTTTTCAATCTTTAAAATTCTGTTATAATAATAATTAGATAAAAAATTGATTTGAAGGAGTGGCAAAATGGGTACTTTAGGTTTGATAGCTTATATTGCGTTTTTCTTTGGTTTAATGTATTTCTTAATGATTAGACCACAAAACAAGAAAAATAAACAATTACAAGATCTTAGAAGCAGCCTGAAATCGGGGGATGACGTTGTTACCATTGGTGGCATCGTTGGAAAGATTTTAACTGTAAAGGACGAAGAAGTTGTCCTTGAAGTCGGTGCGGCAAAAACAAAATTAACATTTAAAAAATGGGCAATCTCTACAGTTGAGCATTCAGCTGGTGGCGAGATTGAAGAAACCACTTTTACTGAAGAATAGAATTTAAGGATTTTTTATTTCCTAATAGAGGGAAGTAGAAAATCCTTTTCTATTTTTTGAATTAAAGCCCGATGAATTGCATTTAAAGTTTGAAACAAGCCATAACGTGGAAACACTCCCACACCCTTTTTAAATCCTCGAAGCAAGCGTCCTCGACTAGGTCTGCGGATTGCATTTTGAATCTGAAACAAGCCATATGGTGGAACCACTCCCACACCCCGTATATATCCTCGAAGCAAGCGTCCTCGACTAGGTCTGCGGATTGCATTTTGAATCTGAAACAAGCCATAACGTGGAACCACTCCCACACCCCATATATATCCTCGAAGCAAGCGTCCTCGACTACGTCTGCGGATTGCATTTTGAATCTGAAACAAGCCATATTGTGGAACCACTCCCACACCCCGTATATATCCTCGAAGCAAGCGTCCTCG
>NZ_JBVBZF010000390.1:0-3011 GCF_057447755.1 Fusibacter sp.
AAAAGGCGCATTACACCTGTAAACTTATCTTTGGTGATTGTCCTATCAGTTGTTTTTGGCATGTTCTACTTTAAAACGCTATATCTGCCTAAGAGCAAGGATATATTGATTCGAAAGAACGAATATCAATTTCTTACAGATACTGCAAGGCGATATGCCGAAATCGATGCCATTCTTGCTGAGACAAAAGAAAAAGCGGATACAGATGAGCCCCTTGAAAATCTGGGACTGCTCTATTCCGCTTATATTGAAAAATTAGGTGGTTCCGAGGTCACAAGAGAGAATGTTACTGAGTTTGCTGTTTACGATTGGGAAGATGAAGCCTGTGAAGCAGCTTATCGAAAACTCATAGTACCTGAGTATACCGCTACCTTGACTGATAAAACACTTACCATTAAGTTTAACACCTTCTTTTACGGTCTATCTGGCAACATATATCGTGATCTTGAACGCTACCAAGGTCAATTCGACCATTTGGTTTATGATCTTACAGATTGCAGGGGCGGCGATATTCAGCAGGCCATTTTTGCCACTGACCCAATTTTCCCAATCAATATTGTTGCGAAAATTGACACCAATGATAATAAACGCGGGATCAACACTAAGGTGTTTTCTTCAACGGACTATGTCTTAAATTCAAACATTAAAGTCTTGGTCAGTGAAAACACTTCAAATTTAGGGGAATGGGCATATACCAATGCCCTTGCCCTCGGTTATAAAACCCAAGGTCAACCCGTGTCAGGAGACTCAAAAATCTATGAAATTCTTTACGTTAAAGAGTTAAACCGATTTTATGCCTTTCCGATTGGACGCCTTAAAGGTATAGACGACCTAGAATGGTAAAATCTCTACTGGGACACTAACGCCTGAATTTCAGCTTTAACAGAAGAAAATTCCAAGCCATTATTTATACAATAATCTTTGACGGTCATGCTTCTCTGTGGCATTTTTGCCTGAAGGATGGTTTCGATTTGATCAATGGTAACCCCCAAATCCAACACTTGCTGAAAAGTTGTGTTGCCCTTGATCAAATTGGTTTCCGCAGGTTCTGAGTGCTCAGCGCTTGTATTGTTTACTGCAGCCGTTTGATTTTCTGTACTTGTTGACGGTTGTGATTCAGTGGTGGTCTGACCTGATGTGCTTTCCTCTGATATGGTTTGGTCTGATGCCGCTTCATTTTCAGTTTCAGAGGATGCCATAGACTCAGAAGGCGTAACTTCGGTAGATGCGGGTTCATCCGCCACCGTGGTGGCGTCATTTGCGCCAGATACTTCTTTAAGCTCGTTTGAAGCCTCTATCGGCAAGCTGCCGTCACTGCCAATGGTATGTGTTTCTAAGTAGTCTTTTATTTCACTTGAAAGTGTCGGTTGTGCGCCTTCAATCAAAGCAACTGCAGGTTCAAGTAAATAATCTTCACCCAGTGTATATGGCAAATTCTTATACAAGGCTACAAATAACTTCATCGATCCATTGCCAACTTCTATATCCTGTCCAAAAGTATACATCCCTTCCAAATCCTTTGACTTGATGTCATCAGGATCTACATCCGATGGAATCATAAAGGCCTCCTTCAAGACATCCGTTGGTACATCAAACGCATCTGCAATTTCCGAAAAGGTATATGACCCTCTTATGTCAGCTGGGTTTGCTTCGCCTGCAAAGATACCGGTTGTGTACTTAGCTGGTGTTTTAGTTGACTCAGTTTGCCAAAGGCCTAACCCCATGAAAATCGCCACACCTCCAAAGAGTATTGCCAAAGATAAAAACCCCACACGTTTTAAATTCATTCTCATCGTCTGCCTCCCTATTTATTGACTTTGAATAGATCCGCTTCTATCAAAACGGTTTCTTCAACTGGACAAATGTTTTCTGACGTACATTCGAAGCATCTGATACACTGTAGATCTTTGACTTCTGATGATGTTGCCACATCTATATTCATAGGGCAGTTGTTGGTACAAAGATTACAACTGATGCATGTTGATTCAAGGCGTTTCAGCTTAAAGATATGAAACTTGTTAAAGAAGCCCAATACGCCACCATATGGGCAAGCATATTTGCACCAAGGTCTTTCCATGATAAGGGATAAACCCATAATTACAAATAGCGCTACCATACCTGCCACAGCAACCTCTGAAGTCCAAAAGTTAAAGAGGGCATAATAAGGATCAATATTTGAAAATAACAAGGTTCCTGAACGCGCCGTCATAAAGACAACCCAAGCTAAGAAAACAATTCTAAAATATCTTAGCACTGAATCGAGTTTTTTAGGGACCATGTGATTGTATTTACTTTTAAATATTTTTTTACCCAAATTGCCAATCCATTCTTGGAAGGTTCCAAACGGACAAATCCAGCCACAGAATACAGGGCCAAGTAAAAGTGTCATAAAAAATACTAGACCCATTAATATTAAAGAAGAACTATGGATCTTTTGAATAAAGGTCCCCAATGTGAACAACTGATAGATGGTCACAACACCGCCAAAGGGACAAATTGCATGTAAAGAAGCACTTGAAAAGAATTCAATACCCTGACCCGTTTCCGCTAAAGTATGATTGATACTAATCAATGCAACTAAAATAAAAAAGAACAATTGTACAATTTTTCTAATTTTACGCTTATTTTTCTTCATAAAAACACCCCTATACTTTTTTTTATAGCATAGGGGATAAATGTGTGTATCTTATGAAGTTTAAATGTAAATGATGTGGTCTAACAATCAATTCCCGGTCTTGATATGACTCCTTGATGATAATAGTGCTTGATTTCCTTCATCTCTGTAACGAGGTCTGCAAGGTCAATCAAAGCCTCTGGGCAATATCTACCGGTCAAAATAATCTCAGTTTCATAGGGCTTTTCATTTAATACTGCAATCAAATCATCAAGACTGAAGAGGTTATAATACAGGGCAATCGTAATCTCATCAAAAATTACCAACCTGTATTGGCCTGATATGAGTTTTTCTCTCATGAGCTTGAGGCCTTCCACAGCCATATCAATGTCTTCTT
>NZ_JBVBZF010000391.1:0-2989 GCF_057447755.1 Fusibacter sp.
CTCTTCAATGGCAGAAAGCGGTGTTCCTGGATTTAATGTCACACCTGATTTTATGCCATAGGATTTAATCAATTGAAGGGTTCTGTGAATGTGTGGGCATGCTTCTATATGAACATTTAAAAGGTCAGCGCCTGCTTTAACAAAGGTTTCCACATATTGATCTGGGTTTTCAATCATAAGATGAACATCTACAAAAAGATTAGTTTTCCCCTTTAATGACATTAAAATAGGGGCACCAAAAGATATGTTAGGTACAAAATGGCCATCCATAACATCCACATGAAGGTATTCTACACCTGCTTCTTCTACCTCTTTAACGTGCTCAAGTAATCTTGAAAAATCTGCCGACAATATTGACGGTGCTAATTTTACCATTTTTTCTGTTTCCTCCTGTGTTCGCTGATTTCTTTTAATATATACAAGTAAGCTTCATAACGATCCTTTGAAATACGATTGTCTTCAACTGCCGCTTTAACAATACAATCCGGTTCATTGATATGCATGCAGTTATCAAATTTACACTGGTCATCCATCATTCTGAACTCAGGGAAATACTCCTTTAAATCCTCCGCCTCTATTTCATGCATAGAAAGGGATGTAAAGCCCGGCGTATCCACAACAATACCACCATTCTTAAGCTCAAGAAGCTCTGAATGTCTCGTCGTATGCTTACCGCGTTTAATTTTTTCACTAATCTCTCCCGTTTGCAAGGTAAAGCCTTCATGCACAGCATTTAGAAGTGACGATTTTCCCACGCCTGACGGACCAGAAAATACGGTGATCTTATCCTTGAGATAATAGCTCAGCTCATCAATCCCTTCGCCCTCTATGGCACAGGTCTTTAGAACAGGATATCCAATTCTGGAGTAAATGGCTTCATATTTTTCGTAATCAAAATCCACATCTAAATCTGCTTTGTTGAAGCAAATGACGATGTTAAGCGCCGATTGCTCCGCCAAAACCAGCATTTTATCCAGTAAAATGATATTTGGAAGTGGGTTTTTTATAGAAAAGACAATAATGGCCTGATTAACATTTGCCACGGTCGGTCTTAGTAGCTCTGTTTTACGCTCTAAAATCTCTTCAATCATCCCCAGTTTCTTTTCCTCATCCTGGATGCTGATGTGAACATAATCGCCTACCAGGGGCGTTACTTTTTGGTTCTTAAACTTACCTCTTGCCTTGCATTCGTAAATGGCATCATTGAACTTTACATAGTAAAATCCCCCGATCCCCTTAAAGATGATTCCGTAATCCATCTACAACTCCTTCTTTAGAACTCAACGTATTGTGTACTAACCAACTGACCGCTGAAATAGATGTTGATAACAGCCGATCCAGTGCCCTTTATTGTAAACTTAACCTCTTTTTCATCTTTAGCATGTGTTTTTTCATAAACAATCGTGGTAACATCACCTTGTACCATTTCCACCTTAATCGATTCAGGATCGTTGATGAAAGTGTCCGTTGGAATAACAAACAACCTTGAAGTCATTTGAACATTTGGATTTGTTGTTGTCCCTGGATCAGTTGTTGCCCCTTCTACACCTAAACTCAAGGTGAGATTAACAGATGCACCTTGCTTTGCTTCTGATCCTACATTTTCATTTGAGATTATGCGTCCCTTCTCAACTTCCTCGCTATAGCTTTCTTCTACACTCCCCACCTTAAGGCCCAAATCATTAAGAGCTGTTTCTGCTTCCTGAAGTGTTTTACCAGCTAAACTCGGAATTAACACTGTTGTGATTTTAACCCCTTGGCTGATGACCAAATCCACGGATTTTCCTTCACCGATTTGCATCCCCGCCTTAGGTGTCTGCTCAATAATCATCCCTGCAGGTAAATCATTGAATTTGTAATCCGTTTCACCCACAGAAAGTCCAGCGTTTTCAATCATAACAGTAGCTTTTTGAAGGTCTTGATGTACAACATTTGGTATTGTTGCCAACACAGGTCCGTTACTGATAACAAGACTTACTGTAAAGCCCTCTTTAAGCTCTTCACCTTCTGGTATGGATTGTGATATAACATGGTCTTGCTCAACTTCATTGTTAAATCGCTTTTCAGTGGTATCAGCGATCAAACCATTTTCATTAAGGATTCGAATGGCCTCTTCTGAAGCCATTCCTGTGACAGATGGCATCAAGACAATTTCTGACTTAAACATATCCTGAATTTTATTTACGGCAAATACTGAAAATACCAATAATGATAAAAGCAGGGCTGCCAAAACCACGAGGGTTGCATTTAACTTATTTACAGGTGGCTTCTTATTATTTTGACTCTTTGGCTTGGTACGCGACTCATCAAGGGTCTTTTTCTGTTGCTTTTTGATTTGATGATTCATAATATCTTCCTCTGTAATTTTAGGGAGTACCATCGTCTCGTCATTCAAATAAATATGCTCTTCGACGATATAGTTTTTATCATTTCTAACATGTTTTAAATCTTCAATCATTTCACTTACCGATTGATAACGCATGCTTAAATCCTTTTGTGTTGCCTTGTGGATGATGGAAATTAAGCCTTCACTAATTTGATTGTTGATCAAGCGGATATCCGGCATCTCATCTTTTAGGTGCTTTAAAGCTACTGCAACAGGTGTATCTGCAACATATGGCAGTTCTTTGGTCGCGAGCTCATACATCAAAATGCCAAGGGAATATATATCACTTCGCGCATCTACATAGCCACCTCGTGCTTGTTCCGGCGAGGTATAGTGCACAGAACCGACAACCTCCTTGGTATTAACAATAGTGGATTTTGTGGTTGCCCTTGCAATTCCAAAATCAGCCACTTTAATACTCCCCTGCTCATTGACCAAGATATTTTGCGATTTGATATCTCTATGAATGATGTTGTTTTGATGGGCATTATTTAAGGCTGAAGCAATTTGAAGCGATATGTTAATCACAGCTTCTTCACGCATGAAGCCGTGCATTTTATTGAGGTAGTCTCTTAGTGTGTTCCCTGTAACAAGCTCCATGAC
>NZ_JBVBZF010000392.1:0-2967 GCF_057447755.1 Fusibacter sp.
AAAAAGAGAATCCCCGATCGCGTTGTAATTGATTTAACTTGGCTCATATAATCCCCATCATTCATAAATTGTCTACGATTTAAACTCATACCTATTTTATCACTTAATGCTTCTTTGGTAAATTAAAGTTTCATAAGAAATCAAACAACCCCTTATTAATAAACTCAGTTCCCATAACTTAATATGGCATCCTTTTAAGGAGCACTTCATTAATTGTTCACATCCAAATAAAGTCTCTCATAGGCACTCATCATTTCTTTCATTGTGAAATGTGATTTATATAGGTTGTAAGAAGCAACTTCCATCTTTGATCTTTTATCATGATCATCTACTAAAGCCAATATTTTTTCAGCGGCCTCCTCTATATGACCAATTTCATATAAATACCCGGTTTTGTTATGAATCACAAGTTCATTATTGCCAATAACATTAGAAGCAACAATCGGGGTTTTTGCACAAAGGGCTTCTATAAGCGTATAAGGTAAACCTTCATATAAAGCACAGGTTAGATAAAGATCAAACCAAAACTGGTGCTTTTCAATATTTTTCTGATGGCCAATGAATTTAATTCTATCTAAAAGATTTGCAAACTCAACCGCACGAATCATTTGATCTAACTGTTCACCCTCTCCAACCCAAACAAAAGTGACTTCTTGACGCAAGCTACAAACCGTCTTTGCGATTTCAATGAACTCAATTGGGTTCTTCTGTGTATAGAGTCGCGCAACAGTACCTACGATTAAGTGATTCTCAGGAATTCCATATAAACGATTCATTTCAAGGTGAATTTCTCTTGATTGCTCAGAGTGCTTATCTAGATTTTTATAGGCGGTTGGCTCATCAACACAATTATATAGGACCATGCATCGACTTTCTGTGCCCATACCATGGTCAATGGCAAATTTACGCTCACCCTCTGACACATTTAAAGTCAAAGTTGTAGCGACTTTTGAAAGAAATTTTTCAGCTATGAGATATAATAAATACTTTTTCCTAGATAAAGTCTGATTTTGTACCGCATAAGCATGTGGTGTATAGTAGATTTTATTGGTATGAAGCAGTCTTGCAGCGATCCTACCTACGACACCAGCCTTAGAACTATGACAGTGTACAATATCCGGTTTAACCGTTTTAATTATTTCATAAACTTTTTTAAAAGCAATAAGGTCCAATTTGGGATGTACCTCTCGAATAAGTTCTGGAACCTCATGAAAGGCAACCCTATCTCCAAACGTTTCTTTAATGCCAAAAAACCGATAATCTAGACGATTTCGGCTGTGTATGACTGTTAGTTCAATTTTAGAATAATCCAGATGGCCTATTACATCGACAATATGTTTTCCAACACCATCCATAATAGTCTCTGAAATGATTACTACCCTAGTTTTCATAAATATATTTCCCTATTTTTGCACTCATCCAAGAGTACAGAAGTTTAAATATTATTAGACCTAAAAATATCCCGATTGTGTCTATACCAACATCCATTAGGTTTGCCGTTCTCCCTGGAACTAGCAACTGATGTACTTCATCAAATATGGCATATATCAGGCTCAACGCAAATGCGATTATACATGCCTTGTTAACCTTAGTATTCATAATTAGCGCATAAGCCAAACTAATTGAAAGGCCTAAAAACTCCAACACATGAGCTGTTTTTCTTAGAAGGATCATAATCTGTTCGCTTTTACTGTAATACTGAATTTCTTCTGATTTCGTCATCTCATCTGTTTTAATTTCCGAATTAAGTGCAGTATTTTCTATGGCAACCATCACACGTCCTGTCAGCAGCCAGGATTTCGCCACATCAAGATGTGACATGGAAAAAATAAATATAAGCCAAAATATTACCATAGCCCATCTAAATTTAGGTGATGTTATAAACTTAATCATTTTGACACCCATTTGATTTCTCCATAAACTGATCATTTACTTCTTCTGGTGTTTTGAACGTAGGTACAAGTTTTTTAATTACTGGTACTATTTCAATCTCTTGATCTATACTTTCTTTTAAAAGACTTAACCCACTACAGAGCGCTTCTAAAGACCATTTCATTGGCATCGCTATAAAAATTTTACTATTGACGGTTGACGTTAGCCCTTCTTCAGACATTAATAATTCTTCATATAATTTTTCGCCAGGTCTTAATCCTGAATACTCAATTTTAATATCCACATCAGGTTCAAATCCAGATAATCTTATGAGATCTCGTGCTAAAGCGTCTATTTTTACGGGTTCGCCCATGTCTAGTACAAAGATTTCACCGCCTTTTGCAAGTCCGCCTGCTTGAATCACAAGTTGAGCTGCTTCTGGTATTGTCATAAAATAACGAATAATCTCAGGATGTGTTACTGTAACAGGACCACCATTTTTAATCTGCTTTTTAAATAAGGGAATTACACTGCCATTGCTTCCAAGTACATTACCAAATCTCACAGCCACAAACTCAGTCTTGGAGTCACTCCCGGCAAAGGCTTGAACTACCATTTCACAAAGTCTCTTACTTGCCCCCATGACATTGGTTGGATTGACAGCCTTATCAGTTGAAATTAGTACAAATTTTTCCGCACTATATTTATTAGCAGCGTTCGCAACATTATAAGTGCCAAAGACATTGTTTTTTATGGCTTCTTCGGGACTATCTTCCATTAAAGGAACATGCTTATGTGCTGCTGCATGAAATATCACCTTCGGTCTATGCACTTCAAATAATTTTTCAACTCGCTTTTCATCCCTTACAGACGCTATTGCAACAAATAATTCCTGATTTGGATAATTTCGCTTGAGCTCCTGTTGAATTTCATAAGCATTATTTTCATAAATATCAACTATGATTAATTTTTGAGTTTTATACTTCACAATCTGACGGCACAGTTCAGATCCGATTGAACCGCCACCACCTGTAACCATTACGACTTTTCCAGCAAGATAATCCGAAATTTGCTGATTATTAAGCTCTACTTGTT